>NZ_BAAAXZ010000071.1:0-18358 GCF_039535865.1 Streptomyces thioluteus | reverse complement strand
TTCGGTAGCCGCTTCCGTGTATGTGTCCACGGCGTTCGGTTTACGCCCGCTAGTCGTGCCTATCGAAGTGGCCTTGTCGCCCAGCGGTCGAGGCAAGCCGTTGCACGGCGACGGTCTCGACCCGGCCGGCGTCGGGACGGCGTGGTCTCGCAGCCGGGCCAGAACCGATCACGTAGGCGCGGCAGGGCGGCCATGGCAGTGCGCTGCCCGGCGCCCGTTCCACCGCGTCCGGCCGTCCCATGGCCGCGCCATCGTACGAGCCGGCCGGCGGGCCCCTGGTGATCAGGCCGGTCTGTGCCGGGTATGGAGGAGATCGGCACAGTTGTGCGGGGTCGTACCGCACTCCGCGCCCCGGGGTAGGGGCGTGCACGACCTGGCCGTTGCCCACGATACATGCCGACGTGGCTGGCGCGTCGTCCGCGGTATATGACCAGGTCGCCGGCCGGCCTCGGAGAGCGACACGTGCCGGCCCGCGTTGTGCGCTGGGCCTCGCGAGGGTCCGCGGCAGGCGACCCCGGCCCGCCCGTAGGCGCCACTGCATCAGCCCGGAGCGTCCCGAAGGGGACGGGCCTGGTCGCCCCAGGCGTAGGGCCGTGCCGACGCGCCGAGCGGGCGCATCGCGGCGCGGCGCCGCGCGTGGAGGACGACGGCTCGGGGGCGGGCCCCGGCTTCCTGCCCGGGAGTCGAGGCGGCAGCCGGGAGAGCGGCGGCGGGGAGCCGGAACGCTCCGCCCCGCCTGCCGGAGGCGGCGGAGGGCCCTCGCGTACCTCCTCGCGCTCGTCGTGCTTCCGGGAGTTGACAGCCGGCGCGCCGCGGCGGAGTGCCCTCGACCTCGCGCTTTGTTGCTGGCGGACCGGCCCGGCGGCTCTCCTCTCACTCGGCGAGGGTTTGCGGCCGGCCTCGCCGCTTCCTGGGTCGGTCGCGCTGGGCGGCCAGCAGGGGCGTGCAGCTGGCCGCCTACGGCGCCTTGAAGCGGTCGAGGGCCGGAGGCAGTCGGTCGAGGTAGCGCTCGGGTGCGCGAGTGAGCAGAGCAGCAGGAGCCGCAGGCGGATATCCACGGCAAGACCGGCGCGGTACTAGGGTGGCGAGGAGGCGATACACGATGCCCAGTAAGAGGGCGGTTGCGCATCGCGTTGACCGCGTCTCGTGGATGCCGCGGGCGACCCGTCGTGACGGCGCTGTCGAACGACGTGTCTCGCCGCAGGGTGGCTGCCGGCCACGTTCAGATAAACGGCGGTGCGATGTGAACTATCTACGGTGTGGCCCGCTACAAGGGCCTGTTAACGATAGAGCGGGTCGATGCTCTAAACACACATGAGCCTCGTACCCGGCGGCGTCAAGCCAGCGGGCCCAACTGGGGCGGGCGGCTGCGAGGTGCTGGCCTAGAGAGGGAGTCGGCCGCGCCACGCGTAGGTGGCCACGGGACGGCGACGAGGACTAGGTGACCGCGCAGCGTCGCGGTATGGCGGACGTGCGCGGAGCCGGCGATGGGACGCCACGTGCTGCCGGTACTCCCTTCACTGCGCGCGCCCCTGCCGTCCAGGCAACGAGTGGGGAGGGCACCGCGCGGCAGACAGTAGCGGCGCGTGTTCACCCCCCGGTTCAAAGACCTCGCGCCGGCGCCGGGTCCCGGTATGCCGGACGCCCCGCCCAAGACGCAGGTCATGGGCGGGGCGCAGGGTCGTCGCGGGGGCGCCCCCGATTCGCCCGAACGGGCGGATCGGCGCGGCGGACGGGCCGTCAGGCGACGCGCACGCCGAACTTGAAACGGCATGTTGCCCATCGCCTCGTAACGGACCACGGTGCCGGTGCGCGGGGCGTGCCAGCACCTGGCCGTTGCCGGCGTAGAGACGCCCACGTGGTGCAGGTCGCCGTAGAAGATCACCAGGTCGCCGGGCTGGAGCTGGCTCTGGTCGTAGATGCGCTGACCGTCGTTGGCCTGGTCCTGCGAGGTACGGTCCAGGGTCACGCCCGCCTGTGCGTACGCCCAGGAGGTCAGGCCGGAGCAGTCGAAGGAGTTCGGGCCGGTCGCGCCCCACACGTACGGCGAACCGATCTTGGAGGCGGCCGCGTCGAGCGCGGCACCGGCGCGGCCGGACGCGGGCACGTGCTTGCCGGTGGACGTCGAGGAGTCGCCGTCACCGGTCTTGGAGTTGCCGTCCTGCGAAGAGCTGTCCTTGGCCTGGTCCTTGGCCTTGGCCGCGGACTTGGCGGCCTCGGCCTTCTCCTGGGCCTCCAGCTCCGCGCGCTCCTTCTCGGTGAGCTGGTTGAGGACGTCGCGGGCCTCCGCGAGCTTGCCCTGCACCGCGGACTTCTGCTCGCCGAGCGCCTTGCGGGTGGACTCCAGGTCGGCCAGCTTGCCGGCGGCCTCCTCGCGCTGCTGCTTGAGGGCGCGCTGCTTGACGGATATCTGCTTGAGGGTCTCCGCCTGCTTGGCGCTGACCTGGTTGAGGGTGGACGCCTTCTCCAGGTAGCTCTCCGGGTCGGAGGAGAGCAGCAGTTGGAGCGAGGGGTCCACGGAGCCGGAGCGGTACTGGGCGGTGGCCACCGAACCGAGGCCGTCGCGCAGCTTGTTGAGGTCCTCCTGGCCGCGGGCGACGCGGTCCTGGAGCTCGCCGACCTCCTTCTCCAGCTTCTCCTGCTTCTGCTTGGCCCCGTTGAACTTCTCGGTGGCCTGCTCGGCCTCCTCGTAGAACTTGTCGACCTTCTCCTTGGCCTCGCTCTTGGTGGGCTTGGCGCCGGGGTCGGCGCTGGCCGCCTGGGCGGAGAGGGCGACGGCAGCGGCGGCGGTCGCGGTGAGGACGGTCACCCGAGTGCGGCTCGGCTGCTTGGGACGACGGTGGGACGCCACGGAGTCGAGCTCCTTCTTCCTCGGCCGCCGCCCGCGGGGCGCGGGCTCGGCGGGACCTTCACCGTCACCCCGAATGGATGATCGCCGGGCGAAGGTTCGAGGCCCGACCTTAGTGACCCTCATATGATCGGTTCAAATCCCTCCCGGAAATTCTCACCCACCGCGGGCATCCTTTACCGGGGGAAACACAAGCCGTAACGGATTTCTGACGCTCCGCAGGCCCTTCACGTCCCTCAAGCCCCGCGCGCCCCTCAGGTCCGCGCAAGTCGCTTCAGCAACAGGGCCGATGCGACCGGCCGGGCCCCCGCCTTGGCGACCCCCGTCGGCCACCTCGCGGTCCGTGGAGACCACGACCACCGGACGGCCCGGCGGCTCCGCCCGGACCAGCTGGCGGATCAGCTCGTCCGCCGTGACGCCCGGCTTGCTGAACAGCACCCGCACCCCGCGCGGCGGCGCCAGCAGCACCGGCGCGGCCAGCTCCGCTCCGTCGAAGACGCACGTCATCTCGGCGCCGGTCTGCGCGGCCAGCATCGCGAGCCCGCCCAGCAGCCGCAGCCGCTGCTTGTCCAACGGCATCGTCGGATAGCCGGTCTTGGTGACGTTGTAGCCGTCCACCACCAGGTGCGCCTGCGGCAGCGCCAGCAGTTGGTCGAGCAGCGCCGGGTCGGTCTCCGACAGGGCCCGCGCCGCGATGTCCTTGGGCGTCATCTGCCCCGGCTGCACGGCGTCCACCAGGTCCGCGGGGTGCACCGAGGCGGGCGGCAGGGCCAGTTCGCGGCGCAGCCCCTGGGCGGCGTCCAGCACCGTGTCCAGCAGCAGCCGCAGCCGCATGTCCTCCACGCTGCGCCCCTCGCGCACCGCCCGGCGGCTCGCCTCCAGCGCCGCCTCGGCCTCCGCGAGCCGGGCCTTGGTCCGCCGCGTCTCGCCCAGCGCCGCGCCCAGTTCGGCCGCGGACGCCTGGCGCAGCGCCTCCAGCTCGCCCTGGAGCTTGCGCAGCGCCGCTTCGCCGCGCCGCATATCGCTCTGTGCGCTGCGCAGCTTGCGCTGGAGGGACTCGCCCTCCTTGCGCGCCGCGTCCAGCTCCGCGCGGGAGCGCTCGGCCTCCGCCCGCGCCTCGTCGCGCGCCTGCGCCAGTTCCTCGCGCAGCTTGCCCAGTTCGCGCCGGGCCTCCTCGCCGGCCCGTTCGGCACCGGCCCGCTGGGCCTCCTCGCCGGCCGCGGTCACCATCTTGACCCAGCCCGGCGGGCGCAGCACGAAGGCCATGGCCGCCACGTCCTCCGGATCGGCGGCGGCCGGCGGCGACCCCGCCTCCAGGGCCTGGGCCAGCTCCGAACCGCCCTCGCGCAGCCGGGCGGAGATCCGCTGCCGGAAGGCGGCGTCGCCCTCGACGGCGGCGGCCATCGCGTTGCCCGCGAACCGGGCCCGGCGCACCGGGGTGAAACGGGCGTACTGCCGCAGCTGCGGCGGGAGTTCGGTGAGGGTCAGCCCGCCGAAGGCCTCGGCCACCAGGCCGATGACCCGGCGCCGGATCCCCTCGGGCAACGGGCGGTCGAGCACCTCGCTGACGTCCTCGGCCCGGCCGTCCTCACCGGCCGTCCCTTCGTCATCCGTGTGCTCCACCACTGCTGCGTCGCTCCGTTCCTTCAGCCGCTCGTATCCGGCCTGTCCACCAAGGCGATTTGATCCTCCGCGTTGCACCAACGGCACCGCACGGACTCGATCGTCTCACTGACCACGTCCCGCTCCTCCACGGTGGGTTCTCCGGCGAGATCGAGGTGGACGTATTCCACGGCCTTGACCGTACGCGTCACATCGAACCGCGTGAGATTTCCGCACAGGGTGCAGCGCCACCGGGTCGCGGCGGTCGGCCGGGGAACGCCCATGGTCGTCATCCGTCCTACGGAGGTGTGGCCTTTGTCGTAACCCTACGGCCTGCCGGTCCCCCGGCGGAGTGGCACCGGTATGCGCCGGGCCGCCCGGCGGGGCACTGCGTACGACTTGTCCCGGTACGTCATGATCTGGACATGATCGTAAGGCAAGCGCGACGGGATCCCGCCGCCCGCCGGCCCTGGGTCACCCGCACCCTCATCGCCGCCTGTTGCGCGGTCTTCCTCCTCGGACCCGCCGCCGGCCTCGACCCGGCGTACGGCACCGGCGGCGACCTGCTCGCCGCGCAGACCGCCTACTTCGAGCGCTGGGGCGTGGTCCCGGACGAACTGTGGCACTCCCCGGCCGCGGCGCTGCTCACCCCGCTGACGGCGCTCTTCGTGCACGGCAACTGGCTGCACCTGCTCGGCAACATGCTCTTCCTCCATGTCTTCGGGGCGATGGCCGAGGAACGGCTGGGCCGCCCGTCCTTCGTCCTCTGCTACCTGGCCACCGGCCACCTGGCCCTGCTCGGCTACGCGGCCGTGCACCCGCACTCCGGCCAGGCGCTCGTGGGCGCGTCCGGGGCCGTCTCCGGGGTGCTCGGCGCGTTCCTCCATCTCTTCCCGCGGGCCAGGGTCACCAGCCTCTTCCCCTTCCTCTTCTTCCTGCCGCTGCGCTTCCCCGCCTGGGCGGTGCTGCTGTTCTGGTTCGCCCTCCAGTGGCCGGGCGCCGGGGCCCCGGACGACCGGCCGGGGGTGGCCTATCTGGCCCACGTCCTGGGCTTCGCCCTCGGCTTCGGCTTCGCATGGGTGAGCGGACGGCGTCCGGTTAGAGTGAAGGACGACGCCGGGTCCACCGAAGGAGACAGAACGACGTGATCACCTCGATCGTGCTCATCAAGACGGACGTGGACCGCATCCCCGAGATCGCCGAGCGGATCGCGGCCCTGGAGGGCGTCAGCGAGGTCTTCTCCGTCACCGGTGCCTACGACCTGATCGCGATGGTGCGCGTGGCCCGCCACGACGACCTGGCGGACGTCATCCCGGGCCGGATCAGCAAAATCCCCGGCGTCGCCTCCACCGAGACCCACATCGCGTTCCGCACCTACTCCCAGCACGACCTGGAAGCGGCCTTCGCGATCGGCCTCGACAGCTAGCCGGCCACCGGCTTCTCCGGCACGCACCGCCCGCCCTCCGTGCGGTACGTCCACCGCGCGCCGCCCGTCGCCAGTTCCCCGGCCGCCCGCACGAAGCGGTCGATGTGCTCCTCCGGCGTCCCCACCCCGAAGCTGACCCGGATCGCGCTCGCCGCCGGCACCTCGTCCGGCGTCCCGCACTCGCCCGCCCGTCGCCCGCCACCGCCCCAAGCGGAAGCGCTTCGCGCTGCTGTATCCGATGAGCCGCCCCCCTCCGCGAGCAGCGCCCGCACCAACGGGTGGGCGCAGAACAGGCCGTCGCGCACCCCGATGCCGTACTCGGCGGACAGCGCCGCCGCGAAGTGCGAGCTGTTCCAGCCGTCCACGACGAAGGACACGACGCCCACCCGGGGCGCGTCGTCGCCGAACAGCGAGACCACCCTGGCCCCCGGCACCTCCGCGAGCCCCTCGCGCAGCCGTGCCAACAGCGCCTGCTCGCGCGCCTCCAGCCGCTCGAAGCCGGCCGCGGTCAGCGCCCGGCAGGCGGAGGCGATGGCGTAGGCGCCGATGACGTTCGGCGAACCGGCCTCGTGCCGGGCCACGGTGTCGTGCCACTCGACCACCGGCTCGCCCGCCGCGCCGCGCGCCACGCTGCGGGTGGCGCCGCCGCCGGCCAGATACGGCTCGGCCCGGCGCAGCCAGTCGGCGCGCCCGGCCAACACCCCGGCGCCGAACGGCGCGTACAGCTTGTGCCCGGAGAACGCCACCCAGTCCACGTCCGACTCCGCGACGTCCACGGCCTGGTGCGGCACCAGTTGCGCGGCGTCCAGGACGATCCGCGCCCCGTGCGCGTGCGCGGCCGCGGCCAACTCCCTGACGGGCCACAGCTCGCCCGTCACGTTCGACGCACCCGTCACACAGACCAGTGCCGGGCCGTAGGGCTCGCGCGCGGCGAGGGCGCGCTCCAGGGCCTCGACGGCCTGCCCCGGGGTACGGGGCGCGTCCAGCCACGTCACCGCGGTGTCCCCGCGCCGCCCCCAGGGCAGCAGCGCGGCGTGGTGCTCGCTCTCGAACGCGAACGCGTGCGTGCCGGGCGGGAGTACGGCGGCGAGGAGGTTGAGCGAATCGGTCGTCGACCGGGTGAAGACCACGTCGTCGCCCGGTCGGCAGCCGAGGAACTCCGCGACGGTGGCCCGGCTGTTCTCGAACAGGTCGGTGGACAGCTGCGAGAGGTGTCCCGCACCGCGGTGCACGCTGCCGTAGTACGGCGCGTAGGCGGCCACGTCGTCCCACACCCGCTGCAGGGCGGGGGCGCTGGCCGCGTAGTCGAGGGCGGCGTACGGGACTTCACCGCCGGTGACGAGGGGGACGCGGACGTCGCGACCGAGGACGGGGAGAGGGGTGTCGACGGCGGTCCGAAGGGTTGCGGGCATGGCGAACTCCCGTGAGGCGCGAACGAATTCGGCGAAGAAGGCGAAGAAAATGAATGGCGCGAAGAAGGGGCCCTGGGCCCTAGCGCATTCGCTGCATCACGGAAGGATCTCCCTCGACGACCAGGATCCCTGGTGGAGGGATCCGCGCTTGCCGCAGACCTCGCTGCCTGCGACCCGGTCATCACCCGGGGCACCCCGCCACGGACGGAGGGTTGCCGGACAGCGGGCCGGGGCCGTATCGCTGTCGCTCGTGACCTGGGGCGAGTATGGCACAGCGAATCGCCGCGCCGGAAGGGGATTCCCCCACCCCGCCCTTTCACCGTTTCCGCAGCAGCACGCTGCGCGCGCTGTCCTCAAGCGCCGGACGGGCTGTTCAGCCCGTCCGGCGCTTGAGGACTTCGCCCGAAGGGCGAACGGGGCCCGGGGTCTCCCCGGGGAAACGGTGAAAGGGCGGGCCAGGGGCATCCAACCCCCCTGCAACCGCTACGCGTTGCTCGCCGCCACCCACCGCTCCAGAACCCCCCGCGCCGCCCCCGAGTCGATCGACTCCGCAGCCCGCCCCATCGCCGCGGCGATCTGCTCCGGCAGCGGCGCCGCCGACGGCGCCAACGCCACCAGCGCCGCCGCCGAGTTGAGCAGCACCGCGTCCCGCACGGGCCCCCGCTCCCCCGCCAGCAGCCGGCGCGCGACGTCCGCGTTGTAGGACGCGTCCGCGCCCCGCAACGCGTCCACCGGCACGACCTCGATCCCCACGTCCCGCGGATCGAAGGGCTCCTCGCGCACGCCCCCGTCCCGTACGATCCACACCCGCGACGTCGCCGTCGTCGTCAGCTCGTCCATCCCGTCGTCGCCCCGGAAGACCAGCGCCGACGATCCCCGGTCGGCGAGCACGCCGGCCAGGATGGGCGCCATCCGGGCGTCCGCGACGCCGGTCGCCTGGGCCCGGACCCGGGCCGGATTGGTCAGCGGACCGAGGACGTTGAACGTGGTCCGCACGCCCATCTCCCGCCGCGCCGCCGCCACATGCCGCAGCGCCGGGTGGAACTTGACCGCGAAGCAGAAGGTGATGCCCGCCTCCCGGGCCACCTCGACCACCCGTGCCGGGGACAGGTCCAGGTTGACGCCCAGCTTCTCCAGGACGTCGGAGGCCCCGCTCGCGGAGGACGCGGCCCGGTTGCCGTGCTTGACGACCTTCACCCCGGTGCCGGCCACGACGATCGAGGACATCGTGGAGATGTTCACCGTCTTGGCGCCGTCGCCGCCCGTGCCCACGATGTCCACGCTGGGACCGGGCACGTCGATGAGGTTGGCGTGCCGGTACATCGCCCGGACGAGCCCGGAGATCTCGGCGACCGTCTCGCCCTTGGCCCGCAGGGCGACGGCGAAGGCGGCGATCTGGGCGTCGGTCGCCGCGCCGCGCATGATCTGGTCCATGGCCCAGGCGGTGTCGTCCGCGCTGAGGTCCCGCCCGCCGAGCAGCGCCTCCAGGACGCCCGGCCAGGAGAGGGACACCGCACCGTCGCCGCCTGTCTGGGTCGCAACGTTCATGGGTCCACGCTCCTGGTGGTCGTCCGGCTCTCGGCTCCAGCCTAACCAGGTCCGGGAACGGCGAAGAGCCCCGTCCAGGCACTGGACGGGGCTCTTCGCTGTGGCGATCAGTTCTGCTGAATCAGTCGATCAGTGGTGGCCGTGGCCGCTCGTGATCTCCTCGTACTCCGTGGCCGTGGCCTTGGGCACGTAACGGTCCTCGCCGTAGTAGCCCTTCGAGAGCCGGACCCGCAGCTTCTGCGTGGCCTTCACCTTGCGGACGACACCGTTCTCGTCGACCTCGGGCTCCAGGGCCAGCGGCTTGGGCTGCTCGTGCGCGGTCAGCGTGTGCATCTGCTCCTGCGTCAGCGGCTCGTGGACCTCGATGAACTCACCGTGCGGCAGGCGCTTGATGATGCCCGACTCGCGGCCGTGCAGCACCTTGTCCTTGTCGCGGCGCTGGAGACCCATGCAGATCCGGCGCGTGGCGATGAACGCCAGGACCGGGCCGACGAAGAAGGTGATGCGGACGAACCAGGTGACCGCGTTGACCGACAGGTGGAAGTGGGTGGCCCACAGGTCGTTTCCACCGGCCATCAGGGCCACGCCGTACATCGTCAGCCACGCCACGCCGAAGGCGGTGCGCGTCGGGGCGTTGCGCGGGCGGTCCAGGATGTGGTGCTCGCGCTTGTCGCCGGTCAGCCACGACTCGAGGAACGGGTAGACGGCCATGATCCCCAGCACCGCGCCGAAGACCCAGCAGCGGGATGAAGACGCCCAGGACCAGGGTGTGGCCCGCGAAGCTGATCTCCCAGCCCGGCATGATCCGGAAGAGGCCCTCGGACATGCCCAGGTACCAGTCGGGCTGGGCGTTGGTCGAGACCTGGTCCGGCCGGTACGGGCCGAGCTCCCAGACGGGGTTGATCGACGCGATCGCGGAGATCGCCGCGATGACACCGAAGACCAGGAAGAAGAAGCCTCCCGCCTTGGCCATGTAGACCGGCATCAGCGGCATGCCGACGACGTTCTTGTTGGTCCGGCCCGGACCCGCGAACTGCGTGTGCTTGTGGTAGAAGACCAGGATCAGGTGGCCGACCACCAGACCGAGCATGATGCCCGGCAGCAGCAGGATGTGGATCGAGTAGAACCGGCTCACGAAGTCCGTGCCCGGGAACTCCCCGCCGAACAGGTAGAACGAGATGTACGTACCCACCAGCGGGATGGACATCACCAGACCGTCGGCGATGCGGACACCGGTGCCCGAGAGCAGGTCGTCCGGCAGCGAGTAACCGGTGAAACCGGTGAAGGTGCCGAGGACCAGCAGCAGGAAGCCGAACAGCCAGTTGATCTCGCGCGGCTTGCGGAACGCGCCCGTGAAGAAGACGCGCATCATGTGCACCATCATGCCCGCGATGAACACGAGGGCCGCCCAGTGGTGGATCTGCCGGATCAGCAGACCACCGCGCACGTCGAAGCTGATGTCCAGCGTCGACTTGAACGCCTCCGACATCCGCACGCCCTGCATCGGGACGTACGAGCCGTGGTAGACGACCTCGTTCATGCTCGGGTGGAAGAACAGCGTCAGATACACACCCGTGAGGATGATGATGATGAAGCTGTAGAGGCAGACCTCGCCCAGCATGAAGGACCAGTGGTCCGGGAAGATCTTCCGCATGCCGCCCTTGGCCAGGGTGTAGATCCCCAGCCGACCGTCGGCCCAGTCGGCGACCCGCTCACCTGCGGGTGCCTTGCGACCCTGCGCGTCCGCGCGGGTCGACGTCGTCTCTGCAGTACTCATCCGCGCTCCCAGAAGGCAGGACCGACGGGCTCCGCGAAGTC
This sequence comes from Streptomyces thioluteus, assembly GCF_039535865.1. Classification (NCBI taxonomy): domain Bacteria; kingdom Bacillati; phylum Actinomycetota; class Actinomycetes; order Kitasatosporales; family Streptomycetaceae; genus Streptomyces; species Streptomyces thioluteus. Next base: position 7,704 of record NZ_BAAAXZ010000071.1, on the reverse strand, counting down.
GCCCATCGCCTCAAGGTAGCCCTTGTCATTGACCTTGATCCGCAGCTGCGGAAGGGCGTGGCCGGCCGGGCCCGAACACCACACGGCCGCCGTCCGAGAGATCGAACGTCGACTGGTGGCAGGGGCACAGCACGTGGTGGGTCTGCTGCTCGTACAGGTTGATCGGGCAACCCACGTGCGTGCAGATCTTGGAGAAGGCGACGATGCCGTCGACGGACCAGTCCAGTTCCTTCTTGTCCTTGATGTTCTCCGGGCGGAGCCGGACGAGCATCAGGGCAGCCTTGGCGATCTGGTTCTGGAAGTCGTGGTCCTCCTCCTTCATGCCCTCCGGCATGGCGAAGGTGAGGGAGCCGACCTGGATGTCCTCGGGACGCAGCGGCTGCTGGGTGTTCTGGTTGATCAGCATCTTCCCCTTGGCCCAAGCCGTCTTGCGGAGCTTGGTGCCCGGGGCCTTGCTGAGCCCGCCCCAGCAGGAACACGCCCGAGAGCGGCAGCAGCGAGAGCGCGCCGAACATCGAGTTGCGGATCAGCTTGCGGCGGCCCATGGCCGACTCGGCGGCGCCCTCCTTGAAGTCCGCGAGGACCTTGGACCGGACCTCCGAGGGTGCCTCGATCGCGTGCCGCTCGTCGATGTGCTCGACGTCCGACATCAGGGTGCGGGCCCAGTGGACCGCGCCCGCGCCGATCAGGAACAGCGCCACGCCGAGGGTCAGGCCCAGCGTGAAGTTCATGGCGCTGACGTGGCCGATCGGGAACACGTAGATGTTCTTGTCGACCGGGATGGCCAGGTAGGCGGCGATGAAGCCGACCGTGGCCAGCATCGACAGCGTGAACATGAACGCCACGGCGCGCTCGGAGCGCTTGGCGGCCCGCTCGTCGATGTCCTGGATGCGGTGCTCGTGCGGGGGCAGGCCCGGGTCGGCGAACGGGTCACCCGCGACCGCCACGGCGCCCTCGTGCGCTTCGCCCTGCTTGCTCGGCAGGGTCTCTTCTGGAATGTCTTGGCTACTCATGACTTCTTGGCCTTTGCGGTCCGGGCGCGACCCAGATGGCGACGGCGATCAGCGCGCCCAGGCCGAAGACCCACGCGAACAGACCCTCGGAGACCGGGCCGAAACCGCCCAGTCCGAGGCCGCCCGGGCTCTCCGACTTACTGGAGTTGACCTCGTCGAGGTACGCGACAATGTCCTTCTTGTTCTTCTGCGACAGAACGGTGTCGGGGAAGGACGGCATGTTCTGCGGGCCGGTCTGCATGGCCTCGTAGACGTGCTTCGGGTCGACACCCTCGAGGTTCGGCGCGAACTTGCCGTTCGAGAGCGCACCGCCCTTGCCCGTGAAGTTGTGGCACTGCGAGCAGTTCAGGCGGAACAGCTCACCGCCCTTGGCGACGTCCGCGCCCTCCGGGCTGTACTGGTCCTTCGTCGGGGCCGCGGGGCCCGCGCCGAGGGAGGAGATGTACGCGGCCAGCTGGTCGATCTGGGCCGACGTGTAGACCGGCTTCTTGCGGGGGCGCCTGGGCGCCCTGCTGCTGCATCGGCATGCGGCCGGTGCCGACCTGGAAGTCGACTGCCGCCGAACCCACGCCGACCAGGCTCGGCCCGTCGGAGGTGCCCTGAGCGCCGGTGCCGTGACAGCTGGCACAGCCCACGGCGTAGAGCTTCTTGCCCTCCTCGATGGCGAGGGACTGCGCGGAGCCATCGGCCTTGGCCGACTCCGCCGGCGCGAACGCGGCGTACAGCCCCCCGGTGACCGCCAGCGCGAAGAGTAGGACGACGACCGCCGCCAGCGGATGGCGGTCGTCGTGCGGAGAGCTTTTTCACGGATTACCCCGGTGTCAGGATCTTCTGCGTCGATGCTGGACTGTTGGTCCGTTGCGGACGGGACCGATTACTTGATCAAGTAGATCGTGGCGAAGAGCCCGATCCAGACCACGTCGACGAAGTGCCAGTAGTAGGACACGACGATGGCCGCCGTCGCCTGGTGGTGAGTGAACCTCTTGGCCGCGTAGGTCCGGCCCATCACCAGCAGGAAGGCGATCAGGCCACCCGTCACGTGCAGACCGTGGAAACCGGTCGTCAGGTAGAAGGCGGAGCCGTAGGCGTCCGAGGAGAGCGAGAGCCCGTCCTTCTTGACCAGGTCGGTGTACTCGAAGATCTGGCCGCCGATGAAGAAGGCGCCCATCACGAACGTGATCGCGAACCAGGTGCGCAGCTTCTTCACGTCACCGCGCTCGGCAGCGAAGACGCCGAGCTGGCAGGTGAGCGAGGAGAGCACCAGGACCGTGGTGTTCGACGCCGAGAACGGGATGTTCAGCGCCGACGCCTGCTCCTTCCAATGGTCGGCACCGGTCACCGATCGGAGGGTGAAGTACATCGCGAAGAGGGCCGCGAAGAACATCAGCTCGGAACTCAGCCAGATGATGGTTCCGACGCTGGTGAGGTTCGGTCGGTTGACCGAGGGGTGCGCGTGCCCGGTATCTACTGCTGTTGCTGTCGCCACGACCGACATTATGTCGGTCGCTTATCTCGCGCTCACTCCGGGGGGTGCCGTTCGGTGTGTCAAGGGCGTATGCCCTGCTCGTCCGGGCCGGTGAAGGCGTCGCCCGAACCGGTGATGACGCCCCGTCGGAGGGAACGGGGACCTCCGACCCTCCTCCGGGCGGCCCGCAGGGCAGTAGCATCCGCGCAACGGTCCTTTGGGTGAACTGGAGGAAACGCATGCAGCCTACGGCCACCGTGCTGGTCTACAGCGACGACGCGAGCACCCGCGAACAGGTGCGGCTGGCGGGCGGGCGGCGCCCGGCGCCGGACGTGCCGCCGGTGGAATACGTGGAATGTGCAACCCTTCCGGCCCTGCTGAGGATCCTCGGCGAACGGCGGATCGACGTGTGCGTCCTGGACGGCGAGACGGCCCCCGCGGGCGGCATGGGCGTGTGCCGGCAGCTCAAGGACGAGGTCTTCCAGTGCCCGCCGGTGCTGCTGCTGATGGGCCGCCCGCAGGACGCCTGGCTGGCCACCTGGAGCCGCGCCGACGCGGCCGTCACGCACCCGGTGGACCCGGTGGCCTTCGCCGCCTCCCTGGCCGGGCTGCTGCGCGAGCGGGAACCCAGTCAGGAACGCAGAGCCTCCTGAGCCCTCTCAGGTCATCCGCGGCCGCAGCCGGGCCGTGTCGGCCGCGCCGGTGCCCTCCCGCTTCCCGGCGGCGAGGGCGCTGCCCTGGCGCCACTCCTCCCAGGGCATGTTCCAGTCGCCGAAGCCGTTGTCGAACGGCGTCATCGTGGCGCCCGCGCTGCCCACCACCTTGACGATGTCCCCGACCCGCACGGTGTCGAAGAACCACTTGGCGTTCTCGGTGGACATCCCGGTGCAGCCGTGGCTGACGTTGTCCATCCCCTGCGAGCCCACGGACCAGGGCGCGGCGTGCACGTACTCCCCGCTCCAGGTGACCCGGGTGGCCCAGTAGACCGGCAGGTCGTAGGAGTCGGCGCTGCCCTCCGCGATGCCGATCGTCTCGCCGCGCATCCGTACGAAGGATTCCTGCCCGAGGACCACCTTGACCCCGTTGCGGGTGTCGTAGCCGGGCTTGCCGGTGGTGACGGGGATGGAGCGGATCTCCTGGCCGTTCTTCATGACGCTCATGTAGTGCCCCGCGGCGTCGGTGACGGCCTCCACGCGGTCGCCGGTGGTCAGGTGCACCGGCTTGGACGGGGCCGCCGTACATGCCGCCGCCGACCTTGATGCCGTCGAGCGAGGCGTGCACGTCGATCGTGGCGTGCGGCGGCCAGTACTCCTGCGGACGGAAGTGCAGCATCCGGTTGTTCACCCAGTGCCAGGCGCCCCGGACGGCGGGGCTGGACTCGACGTGCAGGGTGCGCTCGACGACGGCGCGGGCCGCGGGGGTCTGCACGGGGGTGCTCAGTTCGGCGGTGACGGGCTGTCCGACGCCGTAGGTGCCGTTCTTGGGCCCGAACGTGACGGTCAGCAGGCGGGTGGCCGGACCGGTGTCGAAACCGACCGTGCGGCGGCCCTGGGCGCCGTTGTCGTCCTCGGTGCTCACCCGCACCGTGTAGTGCGCGCCGGCCGCCAGCGAGCCGGTGCTGGCGCCAGCCGCTGCCGTCCGGGAGCAGTTCACCGGCGACGTACCGCCCGGCGGCGTCCGTGGCGACGACGTCGGTGATCCGGTCGTCGCCGGTGGCCTCCACCTCCAGGGGGTTGGCCGGATCGGCCTTCTGGCCGTCCTCGGCGCCCTTCAGCCGGACGTCGGTGGCCTCGTAGGGCGCCTCCGCCAGCGGGTTGGCGGAGCTGCACGCGGTGCCCCCCAGCGCCAGCGGGACCAGCAGCAGCACGCCGCCGAGCACCGTGCGGCGTCGAGGAGTCGGACTCATGCTCCCCACGGTAGGAAGGTTCGCCCGCCACGGCCCGTGGGGCGCCTGCGAACGGGTGGTGCGGGTACGCGAACGACCGGGCCCCGCACACCGGATGGTGTGCGGGGGCCCGGTCGTGGGCGGGTGAACCCTTACTGGTTCTGGTTCTCGCCGCGGTAGAACTCGAACACCCAGCCGAAGAGGCCGATCATGATCAGCGGGGCCGAGAAGAACATCAGCCACCAGCCGACCGCGATGGACAGGAAGGCGAAGGCGCCACCGACGGCCAGGGAGAGCGGCTGCCAGCTGTGCGGGGCGAAGAAGCCCAGCTCACCGGCGTCGTCCGCGACGTCGGCCTCCTTGTTGTCCTGCGCGCCCGCGTCCACCCGGCGCGCGGTGAACGCCAGGTAGTAGCCGACCATGATGCAGAGACCGAAGGCCAGGAACAGCGCGGTGGTGCCCGCCGGCTCCTTGGACCACACGCCGTAGACGACGGCCATGGCGAGGATGAAGACGGAGAGCCAGATGAACATCCGGCCTTGGATCTTCACTTGCCGGCCTCCTTGCCACCCGCGAGGGCCTTGTCCTTGTCAGCGAGATTGTGCTCGAGCTCGAGCGCAGCGATCTCGGGGTGGTGCAGGTCGAACGCCGGGGATTCCGAGCGGATGCGCGGCAGCGTGAGGAAGTTGTGGCCGCGGCGGCGGGCAGGAGGTCGCCCACTCCAGCGAACGGCCGTAGCCCCAGGGGTCGTCGACCTCGACCTTCTTGCCGTACTTCGCCGTCTTCCAGACGTTGTACATGAACGGCAGTATCGACAGACCGAGCAGGAACGAGCTGATCGTCGAGATGGTGTTCAGCGTCGTCCAGCCGTCGGCCGCCAGGTAGTCGGCGTAACGACGCGGCATGCCCTCGGCGCCCAGCCAGTGCTGGACGAGGAACGTGCCGTGGAAGCCGATGAACAGCGTCCAGAAGGTGATCTTGCCGAGGCGCTCGTCCAGCATCTTGCCCGTGAACTTCGGCCACCAGAAGTGGAAGCCGGAGAACATCGCGAAGACCACGGTGCCGAAGATGACGTAGTGGAAGTGCGCGACGACGAAGTACGAGTCGGAGACGTGGAAGTCCATCGGGGGCGAGGCCAGGATGACGCCGGTCAGACCACCGAAGGTGAAGGTGATCAGGAAGCCGACGGCCCAGAGCATCGGTGTCTCGAAGGACAGCGAGCCCTTCCACATGGTGCCGATCCAGTTGAAGAACTTCACACCGGTCGGGACCGCGATCAGGAAGGTCATGAAGGAGAAGAACGGCAGCAGTACGCCACCGGTCACGTACATGTGGTGCGCCCACACCGTCACCGAGAGACCGGCGATGGAGATGGTCGCCGCGATCAGACCCCAGTAACCGAACATCGGCTTGCGGGAGAAGACCGGGATGACCTCGGAGATGATGCCGAAGAACGGCAGGGCGATGATGTACACCTCGGGGTGGCCGAAGAACCAGAAGAGGTGCTGCCACAGCAGCGCGCCGCCATTGGCCGCGTCGAAGATGTGGGCCCCGAATTTACGGTCCGCCTCCAGGGCGAACAGCGCGGCGGCCAGCACCGGGAAGGCCAGCAGGACCAGCACACCGGTCAGCAGGACGTTCCAGGTGAAGATCGGCATCCGGAACATCGTCATGCCGGGCGCGCGCATGCAGATGATGGTCGTGATGAAGTTGACCGAACCGAGGATCGTGCCGAAGCCGGAGAAGGCCAGACCCAGGATCCACAGGTCGGCGCCGAGGCCCGGCGAGTGGCTGCTGTCGGTCAGCGGCGAGTAGGCGAACCAGCCGAAGTCGGCGGCGCCCTGCGGGGTGAGGAAGCCACCGACCGCCATCAGCGAGCCGAACAGGGTACAGCCAGTAGGCGAACATGTTCAGCCGCGGGAACGCCACGTCGGGCGCGCCGATCTGCAGCGGCATGATCCAGTTCGCGAAGCCCGCGAACAGCGGCGTCGCGAACATCAGCAGCATCACCGTGCCGTGCATGGTGAACGCCTGGTTGAACTGCTCGTTCGACATGATCTGCGTGCCGGGACGGGCCAGCTCGGCGCGCATCAGCAGCGCCATCAGACCGCCGATGCAGAAGAACGCGAACGACGTGATCAGGTACATCGACCCGATCGTCTTGTGGTCCGTGGTGGTCAGCCACTTGACCACCTGGTTGCCTGGCGCCTTGGTGCGAACAGGCGGTGCTAGTCCGTGTGCAGATGCGGCGCGTGCACCCTGGGGTATCCGTTGCCAACAGGCTCTCGACGTCCTCCCCGGTGGCCCTGCCGCAGGGCGGGCAGCGAGCTCTGCATGCGTCGTCCCCCTTCGACCAGCGAACTTCAGGCAGCACACTGCGACCAGCGAACTGCGATGGGCGAACTTCGATGAACTTTCCGTCGGCGAATGCCAAGGCGTTCAGTCTTCCGCCTAGGAGGGATTTCCGGCAGCCCTGTGGATAACCCGCCTGTGGAGAACTGGGGAGAACTCCGCACGGGTGTTGCTCACGGAGAACGGAGCTTCGGGTGAGGCGGCCGGGGGTCCCTGTTGGTGAAGGATGGGGCTCATGCCGAACCGCCTGGCGCACGAGACGTCGCCCCTACCTCCTCCCAGCACGCCGACAACCCGGTCGACTGGTGGCCCTGGTCGCCCGCGGCGTTCGAGGAGGCGCGCCGCCGCGACGTGCCCGTCCTGCTGAGCGTCGGGTACGCGAGCTGTCACTGGTGCCATGTGATGGCGCACGAGAGCTTCGAGGACGGGGCGACCGCCGCGTACCTCAACGAGCACTTCGTCTCCGTCAAGGTCGATCGCGAGGAGCGGCCCGACGTCGACGCCGTCTACATGGAGGCCGTGCAGGCCGCCACCGGCCAGGGCGGCTGGCCCATGACCGTCTTCCTCACCCCCGGCGCCGAGCCCTTCTACTTCGGTACCTACTTCCCGCCGGCGCCGCGGCACGGCATGCCCGGCTTCCGCCAGGTGCTGGAGGGCGTCACGGCCGCCTGGACCGACCGGCGCGAAGAAGTGGGCGAGGTCGCGGGGCGGATCGTGCGCGACCCTATCCGAAGCGCTCACACTACACCACGACCGCGCAAAAGAGCGCCGACCCGCGTGACAACGAGGAGCATAGCACCTGGCGCTCATTGGCGCACATGACCGCGACTTCGACAGCCGTGCACACTGCGGCAGGATTCCGGGGAGACGCGCCCAACGTTCCCACACAGCCAATCCATGGTGCATGGAGTTCAGCTCGCTAGCACAACACAACGTCGCAGCAAACGGATCCACCACGCCAAAACACCGCGCTCGAGAAGCCGGTGGAG
>NZ_BAAAXZ010000070.1:0-16576 GCF_039535865.1 Streptomyces thioluteus | reverse complement strand
CCAGCGCCATGAAGGACTGCTGGGTGGTGACCATCACCCCGCCCCCGACCCCCGCCTGCGCCACCGGCACCTCGCTCAGCACGATCCGCAGCGTCAGCGGCAGCAGCAGCCCTTGGCCCAGGCCCTGGACGACCAGCGCCGGCGCCGTGCCCCACGGGCCCAGGGAGTCCCAGCCCCAGTGGAAGGTCAGCGCCAGCCCGGCGATCCCGGCCGCCTGGAGCAGCGCCCCGGCGGTCACCGCCCGCCGCCCGTACCGCACGCCCAGCCGGGGGCCGACGAGCGAGCCGGTGAAGAACGCGACGGAGAGCGGGATCAGCGCCAGCCCGGCGTCCAGCGGCCCCAGCCGCAGGCCCTCCTGGAACACCACCGCGATCACGAACATGAAGCCGCCCCAGCCCAGGCCGAACGACACCAGCACCGCCAGCCCGCTGCGCACCGAGTGGATCCGCAGCAGCGACGGCGGCACCAGCGGGGTCCGCCCGGCCCGCTCGGCGCGCGCCTCGGTCCGTACGAACGCGGCCGCCGCGAACGGGAACACCGCCAGCAGCACCCACGACCACACCGGCCACCCCGCCGACCGGCCCTCGGTCAGCGGCACCAGCAGCGCCACCAGCGTCAGCGACAGCAGCACCGTGCCCGGTCCGTCCACCCGCGGCGGGTGCTCGGAGCGGGTCTCGGGGACGAAACGGGCGAGCAGCAGCGCGAGCAGGGTGACGGGTGCGTTGACGAGGAAGATCGAGCGCCAGCTCGTGCCCCAGAGGTCGGCCGCGAGCAGGACGCCGCCGAGGACCTGGCCGAACGCGCTGGCCACGCCCGTCGTGGCGCTGTACAGGCTCATCGCCCGGCCGCGCCGGGACCCTTCGGTCGTCGCCTGGATCGTCGCCAGCACCTGCGGCAGCATCAGCGCGGACGCGGCGCCCTGCGCGACCCGCGCCGCGACCAGCGTCCAGGCGTCCGGCGCCAGGCCGCAGGCCACCGACGTCAGGCCGAAGGCGGCCGTGCCCCAGACGAACAGCCGGCGCCGGCCGATCATGTCGCCGAGCCGGCCGCCGAGGACGAGCAGGACGGCGTAGGCCACGCCGTATCCGCCGACCACCATCTCCAGCAGCGCGGGACCGGCGTGCAGGTCGTGGTCGATGGTCGGCAGGGCGACGTTGACGACGAAGAAGTCCACCATCGGCAGCGCGGCGCCGACCAGCACCGTGAAGAGGCCCGCCGCGCCGAGCGCGGGGGAGGGGCGGACGGAGGACGAGACGGGGGCGGGTGTTCGGGTTTCGCTCACGTCGCCCCACGCTGCCGGAGCCCTCAGCCGGGTACCAGAGTGCCTTTATCCTGGTACCGGAAGTACCTGGTAACAGGCTCGGCCGTCCCGCACCCTGGAGGCATGACGACCATGGCCCCCGAGCGCCCGGCCGCCCCGGTCGGTGACGACGCCGTACGCCGCGGCGAGCTCGCCGCGTTCCTGCGCAGCCGCCGCGAGCGCATCACGCCCGAACAGGTCGGCCTGGTCCGCGGGCCCCGCCGGCGCACCCCCGGGCTGCGCCGCGAGGAGGTCGCCCAGCTCTCCTCCGTCGGCGTCACCTGGTACACCTGGCTCGAACAGGCCAGGCCCATCCAGGTCTCCGCGCAGGTCCTCGACTCCGTCGCCCGCGCCCTGCGGCTCGACCGCGCCGAGCGTTCCCACCTCTTCGCGCTGGCGGGCACCGCCGACCCCACGCCCTCCGCCGTGCCCGCCGGCGTCCCGCCCGAGCTGCGCCTGCTGCTGGAGCAGCTGGAGCCCTTCCCGGCCTGTGTCCAGACCGCGCGCTACGACATCCTCGCCTGGAACGCCGCGTACCAGGAGCTGATCTGCGACCTCGACGCCCTGCCGCCGGAGGACCGCAACTGCCTCTGGATCCACTTCACCGGCCGGGTCCGCTACGGGGACCCCCGCGACCGGGAGGACGCCAAGCGGGCGATCACCGCCAAGTTCCGCGCCGCCATGGCCGAGCACCTCGCCGAACCCGCCTGGAAGTGCCTGCTCAAACGGCTCCGGGACGCCTCGCCCGAGTTCCGGGAGCAGTGGGCGCGGCACGAGGTCGTCCCGCCCGCCGAGCCCAACCGGCCGCGCACCTTCCACCACCCCCGCCTCGGCCCCTTCCGGCTCACCTTCAACAACCTCTGGACCGGCCCGTACCCCGGTACCCGGCTGCTCACCTTCACCCCGGTGGACGCCGAGAGCCACGAGAAGCTCGGGCGGCTGGGCGCGGGGGGCGTTCACGCGGGCCGCGGAGCCACTCGTCCGGACGAGTGACGGATGAGGGACAATGGACGGTCGCAGACCCACCACCGAGGAATCTCCATGACGCAGCTCCAGATCGGCCCGCACACGGTGCAGCCGCCGGTGGTCCTGGCCCCGATGGCCGGGATCACGAACGCGCCCTTCCGCACCCTGTGCCGTGAGTTCTCGGGCGGCAAGGGGCTGTTCGTCAGCGAGATGATCACCACTCGGGCGCTGGTCGAGCGGGACGCCAAGACGATGCGGCTGATCCACTTCGACGGCACCGAGAAGCCGCGCTCGATCCAGCTCTACGGCGTCGACCCGCACTACGTCGGCCGGGCCGTCCGCATGATCGTGGACGAGGACCTCGCCGACCACATCGACCTCAACTTCGGCTGCCCGGTCCCCAAGGTCACCCGCAAGGGCGGCGGCTCGGCCCTGCCCTACAAGCGCAACCTGCTGCGCTCCATCCTGCGCGAGGCCGTCGGCAACGCCGGTTCGCTGCCCGTGACGATGAAGATGCGCAAGGGCATCGACGACGACCACATCACCTACCTCGACGCCGGCCGGATCGCCGTCGAGGAGGGCGTCACCGCGATCGCCCTGCACGGCCGCACCGCCGCCCAGCACTACGGCGGGACCGCCGACTGGGAGTCCATCGCGCGCCTCAAGGAGACCGTCCCGGAGATCCCGGTGCTCGGGAACGGCGACATCTGGTCGGCCGACGACGCCGTGCGGATGATGCGCGAGACCGGCTGCGACGGCGTCGTGGTGGGCCGCGGCTGCCTGGGCCGGCCCTGGCTGTTCGGCGACCTGGTCGCCGCCTTCGACGAGGACGGGCCGCGCGCCGCCGCCACCCCGGACCTGCGGCAGGTGGCGAAGGTGATGCTGCGCCACGCGCAGCTGCTCGGCGAGTGGCTGGAGAGCGAGGAGCGCGGCGTCATCGACTTCCGCAAGCACGTCGCCTGGTACACCAAGGGCTTCTCGATCGGCTCGGAGCTGCGCAAGCGGCTGGCGGTCACCTCGTCGCTGGCCGAGCTGGAGGAGCTGCTGAACGGGCTGGAGCTGGACCAGCCCTGGCCGGCGGGCGCGGACGGCCCGCGCGGCCGCACCTCGGGCCGCAACCGGGTGGTCCTGCCGGACGGCTGGCTGGACGACCCCTACGACCGCGCGGTCGTGGGCGCCGAGGCGGAGCTGGACACGTCCGGCGGCTGAGCGCCGCGCGGGCGGCCGGGGGTACGCGGCGTACCCCCGGGCCGTCAGGCCTTCTTCACCACGCTCGACTTGAGCTGCATCTGGCCGAATCCGTCGACCTTGCAGTCGATGTCGTGCCCGTCCACGCCGTCCACCAGGCGGATGTTGCGGACCTTGGTGCCCGCCTTGATGCCGGCCGGGCTGCCCTTGACCTTCAGGGACTTGACCACCGTCACGGTGTCGCCGTCGGCGAGGACGTTGCCGACCGCGTCCCGGACCACCTTCTCCCCGGACTCGGCGGCGGATTCGGCCGTCGGCGACCACTCGTGTCCGCACTCGGGACAGATGAGCAGGGCGCCCATTTCGTAGGTGTACGCGCCGGAGCACGCGGGGCAGGGAGGCAGGTTCTCGTTCACCCGAAAAGTGTACTTTGCGTGATCCGCTGTACGCGTGATTCTCGCCACCTCTGATAGGGGTCACGCTCAGATGAGCGATCTTCTCGGGGGTGCATCTTCCAAAGGGTGGCACTGGGTGCCACCCGCTGAGTGTTCAGGAAGTGGCGGCGGATGGCGGGTTTCCTCGACACCCTGTGATGCCTCGGATGTTTTCGGTGATCTCGCGTTCAAGATGTAAACGGATCTCTCTTAAACCTTGGCGGGGCGTTAAAGCTTCGATCTGTTGGCGAACGGGCGGTTGCGGCCCCACGTCGATGGAGCAGACCTCCTCAGAAGCCTTCGATCTGGGTACGCTCCCCGTCCGTCAGGGCAGCCCTCCCCACCGTCGTCCGGGAGGCCCCAACGAAGGAGTCGAGTCCCGTGCCGGTATCCGCAGATCGCCAGAAGTTCGTCTACGACTTCACCGAGGGCAACAAGGACCTCAAGGACCTGCTCGGCGGAAAGGGTGCCAACCTCGCCGAGATGACCAACCTGGGCCTTCCCGTCCCGCCCGGGTTCACCATCACGACCGAGGCGTGCAAGGTCTACCTGGCCGGCGGCCAGGAGCCCCCGGCACTGCGCGACGAGGTCACCGCGCACCTCGACGCGCTGGAGGCCCGCATGGGCAAGAAGCTCGGCCAGGCCGACGACCCGCTGCTGGTCTCGGTCCGCTCGGGCGCCAAGTTCTCCATGCCGGGCATGATGGACACCGTCCTCAACATCGGCCTCTCCGACGAGTCGGTGGCCGGTCTGGCCGTGCAGGCCGGGGACGAGCGGTTCGCCTGGGACTCCTACCGCCGCCTCATCCAGATGTTCGGCAAGACCGTGCTCGGCGTCGACGGCGACCTCTTCGAGGAGGCGTTGGAGGAGGCCAAGCGGGCCAAGGGCGTCACCACCGACGTCGAGCTCGACGCGGCCGATCTGCGCACGCTGGTCGGGGAGTTCAAGGACATCGTCGCCAAGGAGACCGGCCGGGACTTCCCGCAGGACCCCCGCGAGCAGATGGACCTGGCCATAAGGGCGGTCTTCGACTCGTGGAACGGCGACCGCGCCAAGCTCTACCGCCGCCAGGAGCGCATCCCCGGCGACCTGGGCACGGCCGTCAACATCTGCTCCATGGTCTTCGGCAACCTCGGCCCCGACTCGGGCACCGGCGTCGCCTTCACCCGTGACCCCGCCAGCGGCCACCAGGGCGTCTACGGCGACTACCTGCAGAACGCGCAGGGCGAGGACGTCGTCGCGGGCATCCGCAACACCATGCAGCTCGCCGAGCTGGAGCAGCTCGACAAGGCGTCCTACGACCAGCTGATGCAGATCATGGAGACGCTGGAGACGCACTACCGCGATCTGTGCGACATCGAATTCACCATCGAGCGCGGCAAGTTGTGGATGCTCCAGACCCGCGTCGGCAAGCGCACCGCCGGCGCCGCGTTCCGCATCGCGACACAGCTGGTGGACCAGGGCCTGATCACCGAGGCCGAGGCGCTGTCGCGCGTCACGGGCAACCAGCTGGCGCAGCTGATGTTCCCGCGCTTCGACGAGAAGGCGAAGACCGAGTTCCTGGGCCGGGGCATCGCCGCCTCGCCGGGTGCGGCGGTCGGCAAGGCGGTCTTCGACTCGTACACCGCCGTCAAGTGGTCGCGTTCGGGCGAGAAGGTCATCCTGATCCGCCGCGAGACCAACCCCGACGACCTCAACGGCATGATCGCCGCCGAGGGCATCCTGACCTCGCGCGGCGGCAAGACCTCGCACGCGGCCGTCGTCGCCCGCGGCATGGGCAAGACCTGCGTCTGCGGCGCCGAGGAGCTCGAAGTCGACACCAAGCGGCGGCGGTTGACCGCCCCGGGCGGCGTGGTGATCGAGGAGGGCGACGTCGTCTCCATCGACGGCTCCTCCGGCAAGGTCTACCGCGGCGAGGTCCCGGTCGTGCCGTCCCCGGTCGTCGAGTACTTCGAGGGCCGGATGCACGCGGGCGCCGACGACGCGGACGGGCTCGTCCAGGCCGTGCACCGCATGATGGCCTACGCCGACCGCATGCGCCGGCTGCGGGTGCGGGCCAACGCCGACAACGCCGAGGACGCCTCCCGCGCCCGCCGGTTCGGCGCCCAGGGCATCGGCCTGTGCCGTACGGAGCACATGTTCCTCGGCGAGCGGCGCGAGCTGGTGGAGCGGCTCATCCTGGCGGACACCGAGGACGAGCGCCAGCAGGCCCTCAGCACCCTCATGCCGCTGCAGAAGACCGACTTCGTCGAGCTCTTCGAGGCCATGGACGGGCTCCCGGTCACCGTCCGGCTGCTCGACCCGCCGCTGCACGAGTTCCTGCCCGACATCACCGACCTCTCGGTGCGCGTCGCGCTCGCCGAGTCCCGCCACGAGCCGCACGAGAACGACCTGCGCCTGCTCCAGGCCGTGCACAAGCTGCACGAGCAGAACCCGATGCTGGGTCTGCGCGGCGTCCGCCTCGGGCTCGTCATCCCCGGTCTGTTCGCCATGCAGGTCCGGGCGATCGCCGAGGCGGCGGCCGAGCGGCGCAACGCCAAGGGCGACCCGCGCGCGGAGATCATGATCCCGCTGGTGGGCACGGTCCAGGAGCTGGAGATCGTCCGCGAGGAGGCCGAGCGCGTCATCGCCGAGGTGGAGGCCGCCACCGGCACCGACCTCAAGCTCACCCTGGGCACGATGATCGAGCTGCCGCGCGCCGCGCTGACCGCCGGTCAGATCGCCGAGGCCGCCGAGTTCTTCTCCTTCGGCACCAACGACCTCACCCAGACCGTGTGGGGCTTCTCCCGGGACGACGTGGAGGCCAGCTTCTTCACCGCCTACCTGGAGAAGGGGATCTTCGGCGTCAGCCCCTTCGAGACGATCGACAAGGACGGCGTCGGCTCGCTCGTCCGCGCCGCCGCCGAGGCCGGCCGGGCCACCCGCCCCGACCTCAAGCTCGGCGTCTGCGGCGAGCACGGCGGCGACCCGGAGTCGGTGCACTTCTTCCACGAGGTGGGCCTGGACTACGTCTCCTGCTCCCCGTTCCGCATCCCCGTGGCGCGGCTGGAGGCGGGCCGCGCCGCCGCGCTGGGCAAGGGGAGCAGCGACACCCGCTGACCCCGCACCGGCTCCCGGCCGACGGCAGCCCCCACCCCGCCCGGGTTCCCGGCGCGGGGTGCGGCCGTCGTCCGGGTCCGGGTGGCCGCCCCGTGCCGACCCTCCCATGGCCGTGCGCGCCGTGGGGCACGGGGGGCCCTCGGCCTGCGGAACGCCCGCCTGCGGAACGCCCGCCCGTGGAGCGTCACATGAGTAACCTGCGCGTAACCTTCCGGGCACCCCGGGGACACCCGGTCCGGCCCGCCGCATGGCGGAGGGGCGGCGCCCGTGCGGGAGCGCCGCCCCTCTTTACTCCCCCACCGGGAGTTGTTGCCGCCCGCATCGGCTCGGGCGGCAACTCGCATACTCAGCGGCCGCTTTTTCGCTCGCCACCCCCCACGGGAACGAGCCGGGGCGGCCCCGAGTGCGTGAATAGCATTTCGCGTCCGGGGTGTTCGCCGCGAGTCGTTTCAACTGTGGCCAAAAGGCCGTGGTAACAGCACGTATCGGTGTGCATACTCAGTGGGCGGGGGGTGACGGCGGATGTCTCATGTGGGGGTTTGGTGCTGCGTGTCCATTTCACGGGACTCGATCTGGCCCGGTTGCGCCTGGCCGGAGACCCGGACGTGCTCTGGGAAACCGTATTGAGTCTGCACCGGCTGCGGGACAAACAAGGCGAGTCGATCTACGGCGATTGGCGCACCGAAACCCGCGCTCGGTTGAATAGTGAAACTCGGCTCCTGGCGCCCCTGGTTCCGCCCCGGGGCTATTTCCCCGACTTCCTGACACCTCCCGAAGGCGCCCTCGGACTCGAGTCCGGCGTGCAGGCGCTGCGTGCCACCCCGGCCGACCGGGTCCACGAGGAGCTCGGCCGGCTGTCCACGGTGCGGACGCTGCCCGCTTGGATACGATCGCTGGCCGAGGGGGACGCGCGGGCGTTCGGCAAGCTGATCAGCGCCCTGCACGCGTACCACGAGGCGGCCATCGCGCCCTACTGGGCGCACATCCAGGCGCAGATCGAGGCGGACCGGGCCGTGCGGGGGGCGCGCCCTGCTCGACGGCGGCGCGGACGCGCTGCTGTCCTCCCTGCCGCCGACGATGCGGTGGCGGGCGCCGGTCCTGGAGGCGGACTATCCCGTGGACCGGGACCTGTATCTGAACGGCCGCGGCCTGCTGCTCGTCCCCTCCTTCTTCTGCCGGGGCAACCCGGTGGCCCTGCAGAACCCCGACCTGGCCCCGGTCCTGGTCTACCCCGCCCGGCACGCGTCCGAGTCCGCGCCGCCGGTCGCGGCCGCGCCGCGCTCGCTGGGCAAGCTCGTCGGCCACACGCGGTCCGCCGTGCTCGGCTCCATCGGCGGCGGCTGCACGACGAGTGAACTCGCCCGGCGGGTGGGCGTGTCGGCGGCGTCCGCCAGCCAGCATGCGGGGGTGCTGCGAGAGGCGGGGCTGGTGTTGACGCTGCGGCACGGGAGTGCGGTGCTTCATACGTTGACGCCGTTGGGGGCGGCGTTGTTGCGGGGTGGGCACGAGGTGCCGGTGTCGCGGCGGCGGTCGACGGCGGCGCCGATGTAGGTGGTGGGGGTGGGTTGTGCCCCCGGCCCGCCCTTTCACCGTTTCTTCCGGGGCTCCGCCCCGGGGCCCGGCACCGCGCTTCGCGCGGTGGGGGGTGGGTGGGGGCTGTGCCCGGGGGGCAGGGGCGGAGCCCCGGTCCGCGTCCGCGCCGCGCGGGGTCGCGCAGGGGCGGAGCCCCAGCGGAAACGGGAAGGGGCGGGGTGGGGAACCTCCGTATTAACCTGGGCCCATGCCCGGCCCGGACGTGAACACCGATCTCACCGGCCCACCGTTACCACAACTCCCGCTCACGCCCGACCAGATCGAGACAATCCCCGCCACCCCCGGACCGAAACGCCTGCACCGGCTCACCGAGCTGGTCATCGGCGGAACGGACCCCGGCGAGACCCGCGACGCCCTGCTGCGTCACCTCGCCGCCGGCGAACTCCGTACCGCCACCGCCGCGTTGTGGCGCGAACCCCGCCGCCCCGCCCAGACCGCCCTGCTCGCCGAACTCCGCACAGCCCTTGCCCCGTTCGGCGGCATCGACGGCCTGGCCGCCGTCGACCGCCTGCGCTGCCATCTCGTCGCGCACGGGCACCTCGACGAACTGCTCACCCTCGTACGCCGCGAGCTCGACGGGGAGCCCGAGCCCGAGGTCCTCGTCGAGGACGGCCGCGCCTACGCGCAGTATCCGTACTTCCGGGACTCCACCCTCCGTGTCCCCGACGCCTGTTACGACGTCACCGCCGAACTCGGCGTGCGCCACCGCCTGTCGGAGGCGGCGCTCGACGGATCCGGGCTCGCCCTGGCCGGTGAGGCCCGCGTGCACCGCATACCCGGCGGCGGGTCCACGGAGGTGGTCCTGCGCGGGCACGTCACCGGGACCGAACTCCGGTTCCCGGTCACGGACGAGGGGGACGGCCGCTTCACCGGCCGGGTGCCTCTCGCCGGCGTCCCCGAGGGCGTATGGGACGTCCATCTCGCCGTCACGGCAGGGGGAATGGAGAAGGAAGCGCGGCTCGATGCCCCGGACGGCGAGGAGCGCTGCGTCGTCGCCGACGACGGGACCGTCGCCACGCTGCCCGTCGCCGACGGCCTCACCCTGGACGTCGGCGAGCTCCGCCACCCCGTCGAGGGGCGGCTGCGCGTCGACGGCGCGGCCTGGGACCCGCAGGCGGGCCCGGCCACCCTGGCCGTCACCGGTCGCTGCGCCCTGGCCGGCCGGCCCGCCGGTTCGCTGACGCTGCGGGCCGCCGCGGCGGACGGGCAGATCGTGGACGTACCCGTCGAGACGGGGCCCGACGGCTCGTTCAGTACGTCCTTCCCCTGCACCGCCGCGGGGGAGTGGCTCTTCGGCCTGCGGCTGGCGGCCGGGGGGCGGGAGTGGTCCGTCCCGGTGCCGGAGCAGCCGGAGCTGGCGGTCGCGCGGTGGCAGCGGCTGGGGCTGCCCTGGTACGCGAAGCCCCTGCCGGACCGGGGCGGCGTGCTCGCCGTCCGGACCGGCAGGGTCGAGGTGATC
Source organism: Streptomyces thioluteus (assembly GCF_039535865.1). Lineage (NCBI taxonomy): Bacteria > Bacillati > Actinomycetota > Actinomycetes > Kitasatosporales > Streptomycetaceae > Streptomyces > Streptomyces thioluteus. The sequence continues at coordinate 6,537 of NZ_BAAAXZ010000070.1, read as the reverse complement.
AAAGGCGTGCGGGGGCCGCCTGCGTCGCCGCTGAGCCGGAACCGCAGCCGGCAGATCACCGCGTCCGTGTCCCGCCGCACCGCGTGCGCGACGACCGCCCCGCGCTGGTTCTGCAGCAGCCGCTGCCAGACGTGGGCGGGCTCCACCTCGGGGATGAGGACGGTGACCCGGTTGTCGGGGTGCCGGTCGGCCAGCTCGCGGACGTACTCCGCGATGGGGCGGCCCAGCGCCCGCGTGGGCGCGGGGAGTTCGACCAGGCCGACGCCGGGCTTCCACAGCTCCCAGTCGCGGCGCAGCGACTCGGTGGCGCGGCGCCCCTCGGCGTCCGGCTGGGCGACGGTCACCGCGACGACCTCGTCGCCGAGCGAGACGGCCGCGGTCAGGGCCTTGCTGGTGAGGCGGGAGAGGGTGGAGACGGGGACGACGACCACGGAGTGGCAGCGGCGCGGCGCCTCGGGCACCCGGCCCAGCTCCAGGCGCTCGCCGATCCGCCCGTAGGCGCGGTGGACGGCCTCGAAGACCAGCACCATCAGGGGCAGCGCGACCACGATCAGCCAGGCGCCCTCCTCGAACTTGGTGGCCGTGACGACGACGGCCGAGACCCCGGTGAGCAGCGCTCCGAAGCCGTTGAGCAGGGCCTTGCCCCGCCGGCCGGCGGACCGTTCGCGTCGCCAGTGCCGGACCATGCCGACCTGGCAGATGGTGAAGCCGACGAAGACGCCGATGGCGAACAGTGGCACCAGCGTGTTGACGTCGCCGCCGGAGAAGACGAGCAGCAGCGCGGAGACGGCGGCGAGGGCGAGCACGCCGTGCCGGTGCACCTGGCGGTCGGCCTTGAGGCCGAAGACGTGCGGCAGGTAGTTGTCCCGGGCGAGCAGGCTCATCAGGACGGGCAGGCCGCCGAAGGAGGTGTTCGCGGCGAGCGCCAGCAGGACCACGGTGGCGAACTGCACGACGTAGAACGCCCAGTTGTGGCCGAGCGAGGCGTCCGCGAGCTGCGGCGAGGACGGTGACGCCCTCGACCGCTGGAGGTGGAAGCGGCCGATCAGGACGGACAGGCCGACCAGCATCACGCCGAGCAGGGGCGCCGAGCGCGGACCTCCGTGCGCTGGGCGCGGCGGGCGCGCGGGGCGCGGAAGGAGGGGGACGGCGTTGGCCACGGCCTCGACGCGGTGAGGGCGGAGCAGCCGGCGGCGAACGCCTTGAGCAGCAACAGGGCGCCGACGGCGGTCGCGTTGCCGCTCAGCGCGGGACGCGTGCCCGGCGGCGGCCTCGGTGGCTCGCGGGCGCGTCACGGAAGAGGCCGACGGCGATCACGATCAGGATCGAACCGACGAAGACCGCCGTCGGGATCATGAACGCCTTGGCCGATCTCGGCGATGCCGCGCAGGTTGACCCCGGTGACCAGGACCAGGACGGCCAGGCAGATCCACAGCCGGTCGTCGTAGAGGGAGGGGAAGGCGGAGGTCAGGGCGGCGACGCCGGCGGTGACCGAGACGGCCACGTTCAGCACGTAGTCCAGGACCAGGGACGCGGCGGTGACGAGGCTGGTGCGCCGGCCGAGGTGGCGCCTGGCGACGGCGTAGGAGCCGCCGCCGTCCGGGAAGGCCGAGATGACCTGCCGGTAGGAGAGGACGAGCACCGCGAGCAGGGCGGCGATGGCGAGCGTGACCGGCAGGGTGAAGCCGAGGCCGTGCGCCCCGGCCGCGGCCAGCACCAGGACGATCGACTCGGGGCCGTAGGCCACGGAGGCCATGGCGTCGAGCGAGAGGGCGGGCCAGTCCCTGGGCGGCGGTGAGCCGGTGCCGGTCCTCCCCGGCGGGCTTCCCGGCCGTGGTATCGGGCGGTTCCTCGCCCGTCCCGCCGGGGCGTTCATCCGCATGGGCCCAGCATGGACATGTTCGGTCGTACCTCCGTGACGCCGTACTCCGTGACTCCGCGCCGTTGTGACGTGGGACGCTCAGCGTGCTTCCGCGAGGTCGCGGACCGTGACCGTCGTTGGCGCTCTCTTGGCGCTTTCTGACGCTTTCTCGCGCTTTCTTAGCGCCGACGATCGGCGTCAAGAGGGCGTCAGCAGCGCATCAGGGTCGGGCCGTCCGGCGTCAGCGTGCCGTCAAGGCCCGGCGAGGCGTTGAACGGGCGGTTCTAGCGTCACGGACATGGGACGGCGATTGACGGAGCGAGCACGGGCACGGACCCGCGTGACGGCCGCGCGCCGGCCCGCGGCGCGGCGTGCTGGCCTGGGACCGCGGCTGGCGCCGCGAGGCCCGGGCCGCGTGGTGCTGGGGCGTCGCGCTCGGCGGGCGTGCTGGCCCTCGCCGATCTGGCGCGCGGCAGCCTCGACTGGCCCCGGGCGGGCTGCTGGACGGCCATCGCCGCCGGCGCTCGTCGCGGTGCTGCGCCCCGCCCGGATCACCGCGGGCGACGGCTGGCTGGCGACCCGCGGCCTGCTCCGCGAGCGGCGCGTCCGCACGGACCTGCTGACGCGGGGTGCGGCGGGCGGACGGCGTCGCGCCCCGCCTCGTCCTGCGCGACGTCGGCGGCAACCGGGTGGAGCTGGACCCGCGGGTGCTGCGGACGAATCCGCTGCTGTGGCACCAACTCGACGCCGGGGCGCGGCGGGCGCGCGAGCGGGGGCTGCTGCGCGAGGGCGCGGCGGTGCTGGAAGCGGTGGGGGGAGCGGGTGGACGGAGAGGGGGGCGCGGGGGGATCCTGCGGGCGTCGGGGCTGGAGTGAGTCCCGCCCCGGGCACGGTCTCCGCCCTCACACCCGCGGGGGCCACCCGTACGAAACCCCCGTCAGCCGCTCCGACATGGCCCACAGCCCGCGCGCTCGCGCGGTCGTCCCGCGTCCACGGGGCACGGACGGACCGCACCGGCGCCCCCCGCCACAACTGCACACCCGCGGCCCGAAGAATTCGTCCCTGCCGGACGTCCGGCGCCGTCGCCGCCCGCAGCGTCGGCAGGGCACCGGCCTCCGCGCTCTGCGCGACGAAACCGGTTCGCGGCGAGGACCAGCCGCTCCGCCCAGCGGCGGTCCTCCATGCGCACCCCCGCCGTCTGGAGGTTCGTCGCCGCGTACCCCGGGTGCGCCGCGGGCCGCGACCAGCGGGGAGCCGTCCGCGGCCAGCCGCCGCGCCAGTTCGTGGACGAAGAGCAGGTTGGCGCTCTTGGAGCGGCCGTAGGCGATCCAGCGCCGGTAGCCGGCGTCCATCTGCAGGTCGCGCGGATCGACCGTGCCGAGCAGGTGCAGCCCGCTGGAGACGGTGACCACCCGCGCCCCGTCCCCGGCCGCGCGCAGCCGCGGCAGCAGCAGCCCGGTCAGGGCGAAGTGGCCCCAGGTGGTTGGTGCCGAACTGCATCTCGAAGCCGTCGACCGTGCGGCGGCGCGGCAGCGCCATCACGCCGGCGTTGTTGACGAGGAGGTCCAGCCGCTCCTCCGGGAGCCCGTCCGCGAAGGCCCGCACGGAGGCCAGGTCCGACAGGTCCAGTGGGGCGAGGCGGACGTCGGCGCCGGGCACCTCGTGTCTCAGCAGGTCCTCCGCCGCCCGGCCGCGCGTCTCGTCCCGGCAGGCCAGCACCACGCGGGCGCCGCGCCGGGCGAGTTCCCGGGCCGTGACGTAGCCGAGGCCGCTGTTCGCGCCGGTCACCACCGCCGTGCGGCCGTGCTGTGCGGGGGGATGTCGTCGAGGGGTCCAGCCGTTCACGGTGTGCTCCGTCCTGTGCGGTCACGTGTGATCAGGCCCAGCGGCCTCAGCCTAGGCGATCGCTCGAACAGGGCTACGGGCGGGCGCCATCCGTGTGACGGGGGCTGGACCTGCGACGTCGGCGGGGCGTCAAATGTGGGAGAACGGTTGACGATCATTCGTACGCTGGTCATATGCCGGATCGTCGGTCTTCGGGACGGTACGGAAAACGGTCCGGCCGGGGCGCCGGGTCCGAGCGATGCGGTTAGCCTGTCAACGACCTTCCTTGAGTGGTGGGGGTGCCTGTGCGTTTCTCCCGGTGGAGCCGGGCCCGATGGGGCCGGGCCGCGCTGGCCGGGCTGTATGTCGTCGTCCTGGCGGCCGCCGTCCCGCGGGCCGGCGGCCACGGGAAGGACCGCAGCTGGAGCAGCGAACAGGCCCAGCGCTTCTGGGGACCCACGCGCACCGCGGACGAGGCCTCCGACGACGACGCGGACACCGACTCCCGCAGCGCGGCGCAGCGCATCACCGGCAGCGCGAAGCACTTCGGCGGGGTGCCCTCGGTGGGCGTCCTCTTCTACACCGGCGACGACATGAAGAGCCACCACTGCACGTCGAGCGTGGTGCACAGCCCCCAAGGGCAACCTCCTCGTCACCGCCGGGCACTGCTCGATCGGCGACGACGCGGCGTTCGTGCCGGACTATCAGCAGGGCGCGAAGGAGCAGCCGTACGGGGGTCTGGACGGTGGACCGCACCTTCACCGATCCCAGACGCACCGACACCGGCGAGGGCTCGGACCTCGACTTCGCCTTCGCGACCGTCAGACCCGACGCCAAGGGGCGTCGGATCGAACAGGTCACGGGCGCGAACCGGCTGGTCCGCACCCCCGGATACGTCAACCGCGTGACCGTCATCGGCTACCCGAGCGCCGATGACGACCCGGCGGACGAGGCGATCCGCTGCACGGCGATGACCAGCCGTCTGGAGAACCACAACCAGCTGAAGATGCGCTGCGACGGGTTCTTCTCGGGCACCTCCGGCAGCCCGTGGCTGACCCACTTCAACGAGAAGACCCGGACCGGCGACCTGGTCGGCATCCTGGGCGGGCTCAACGGCGGCGGCCCGGACGGGGACAGATCGGCGCAGCTGTCGTACAGCCCCCTCAACGACGACGAGATCTTCAAGCTCTACCTGGACGCCATAAACAACCGCGAGCCCAAGCGCTGAATCAGCGCTCGGCCGCCGCGAGTGCCCGTTCCACCCCGGCTCCCGCGGGCCCAGGAACGCCGCCCCGGCCGGGACGACCGGCGTCCACCGCGGCCTTCCCCGCCGCGAGGATCTCGCGGGCGCTCCCCGCGTACTCGAGTGACGTCCCGCTTTGGCGTCGGACGCCGACGCGTACGCGTCGATCCCCGCCGCGTCGCACAGCGCGACGGCACGGCGGATGTGGAAGTCCTGACTGACCAGGAGTGCCCGGTCCACGCCGAAGATGCGCTTGGCGCGCGGGTGCAGGAGTCCCAGGTGTCGAAGCCGGCGTAGTCGGCGACGATCCGGTCGCCCGGGATGCCGCGCGCTCGCGCAGGTACGCGCGCATCGCGTCCGGTTCGTTGTACTCCCGGCGGCCGTTGTCGCGTCACACGAGGACGACGCGGACCTTGCCGGCGCGGGTAGAGGCCGACGGCGGCGTCCGAGCCGGTGCGCCAGGTAGGGCGAGGGCTCGCCCTGCCACAGGCCGGCCCCGAAGACGACCGCGACGGGGGCGGCGGGCGCGGTTCCGCCACGGTACGGAGCCGCGGCTCGGCGGCGGCGTGCACCCAGGTGACGGGGAGGAGGGCGAGGACGCAGGCGGCCATGAGGGCTTGGACGGCGCGGCGTTGGGTGCGGCGGCGGCGTGGGCTTCTCGGTTGTCGGGACTCATGTTCGTTCCCCCTCTTCGGGGGAGGAGGACGCGGGTTCCGCGCGGCGCGGTTCCCGCGGGGGTTTTGCCCCGGCCCGCCCTTTCCACCAAGCGCCGGACGGGCTATTCAGCCCGTCCGGCGCTCGAGGACAGCGCGCGCAGCGTGCTGCTGCGGAAACGGTGAAAGGGCGGGCCAGGGGCGAAAACCCCATCCACGGGCCGGACGGCCCATGCCGCTGTCCGACCCTGCGGCTACCGTCGAGGCATGAACGAGAAGCCCGTCACCGCCGGATACGCCGAGCCGGACCCTGGATCGCTGGGGCGCCCGAGCCCGACAAGCGGCCCGGCCGCACCGCCTTCCAGCGTGACCGGGCCCGCGTCCTGCACTCCGCGTCCCTCCGCCGACCTCGCGGGGAAGACGCAGGTCGTCGCCCGGGCGGCAGCGGCGGCGGCCTGGGACGCCACGCCGCGCACGCGGCTGGACGCACTCCTGGAGTGCGCCCAGGTCGGCCGCGAGCTCGGCGCCGACCCTCGGCTGCGATCCCGACCTGGTGGAGACGGCCCTGCCTCGCGCACGACCTCGGCCACCCGCCCTTCGGGCACAACGGCGAGCAGGCGCTCGACGAAGTGGCGGGCCCCTGCGGCGGGTTCGAGGGCAACGCCCAGTCCCTGCGGCTGCTCACCCGCCTGGAGCCCAAGCGTTTCGTCACGCCCCGGAGACCGGTGAGCCGGCGAGCGTCGGCCTCAACCTCACCCGCGCCGCGCTCGACGCCGCCACCAAGTACCCCTCGCCGCGCGGCGGCCGCCCCGCCGACCCGACTCCGCAAGTTCGGCGTCTACCCGGACGACCTGCCCGTCTTCGCCTGGTTCCGGCAGGGCGCCCCGGAGCACCGCAGGAGCTTCGAGGCCCAGGTCATGGACTGGTCCGACGACGTGGCGTACTCGTGAACGCAG
>NZ_BAAAXZ010000069.1:0-21388 GCF_039535865.1 Streptomyces thioluteus | reverse complement strand
TCTATCAACGGGGGATACTAGGCAAGAGTATTGGGCCGACCAGAGCGCGTCGGACAAGTCACAGCCCTGCGCCTCCAGTTGGTTGGACAGGCCGACCGTCGAGGACCAACGGCCCACGGAGCCAGCGCCTCGGCCAGCGGAGTGCGCGGCTCGGACATCATGGGCACACCTCCCTCCTCCCGCGGGTCAGCCCAGCTGGGACTGGACCTGGGAGGAGATCAGCTCCAGGTGGTCGAGGTCGTCCAGGTCGAGGATCTGGAGGTATACGCGGGAGGAACCGGTCTCCGCGTACCGGCCGATCTTGTCGACCACCTCGGCCGGGGAGCCTGTCAGTCCGTTCTCCTTGAGCTCGTCGACCTCGCGGCCGATGGCCGCCGCCCGGCGGGCCACCTCCGCGTCGTCCCGGCCCACGCAGACGACCAGCGCGTTGGAGTACACCAGGTCGCCGGGCCTGCGCCCCGCCTTCTCGGCCGCGGCCCGCACCCGGCCGAACTGCCGGTCGCTGTCCTCCACCGAGGCGAAGGGCACGTTGAACTCGTCGGCGTACCGGGCGGCGAGGCGCGGCGTCCGGGTCGCCCCCAGGCCGCCGATCAGCACCGGCACCCGGTCCTGGGCCGGCTTGGGCAGCGCCGGGGAGTCGGCCAACCGGTAATACGTGCCGTCGAAGTCGAACTTCTCGCCGGCCGGCGTCCCCCACAGCCCCGTGACGATCGCGAGCTGCTCCTCCAGCCGCCCGAACTTCTCCTTGGGGAAGGGGATTCCGTACGCCGCGTGCTCCGCGGCGTACCACCCGGCGCCCAGCCCCAGCTCGACCCGGCCGCCCGACATCCGGTCCACCTGGGCCACCTGGATGGCCAGCACGCCCGGCAGCCGGAACGTGCCCGCGGTCATCAGCGTGCCGAGCCGGATGCGGCTGGTCTCGCGGGCGAGTCCGGCCAGGGTGATCCAGGCGTCGGTCGGACCGGGCAGTCCGTCCGAGGAACCCATGGCCAGGTAGTGGTCGGAGCGGAAGAAGGCGTCGAAGCCGAGGTCCTCGGTCGCCTTGGCCACCCGGAGCAGGGTGTCGTAGTCGGCGCCCTGCTGGGGCTCGGTGAAGATTCGCAGGTCCATCCCCCCATCCTGCACTCTCGAACACACGTCAACCGCACACCCCCCGCCCCGCCGCTCCCGCCCCTCGCGGGTGAATATCGCCCGCCCGTACCGAACGCCCCGTCACCGGCCAGTGTCCGGCGCGCACGGTGATCGTTGGCCTCGGCGGAGCCGGACCGCCCGGCCCGCGCACCGGTGTTCCCTGCCGGAGGCGATGACCGCAACGCCGCCCTTCCGGACCGGGAGGGCCCAGGGCCGAGGAGGCCAGATGCACCAGGAAGCCGTGCCCGACGAGGCTGTGACCGAGGCAGTGAACGCCCCGGCCGCCGCCCCGCAGCAGGGCGCACCCAAGGGCCTGCTGCAACAGATGGAGGAGCTGATGGCAGCGCTGAACGCCGATCTGACCCAGCTCGACGCCGATCTGCAGTCGTCCGCGGAGCGGCCCTCTTCCCGCGGGGACGCCGCCGGCTGATCCTCCGCTTCTCATGCGGCACCTCCTCTCTCCCGCAGGGTGAGCCGTCTCAGCAGACCGCTCACCCGGTCACCGGTCTCGTCGGCCGCGTCGATGGCCTCTATGCACTGCCAGTACAGGCCGTCCTCCTCGCAGGCGCAGGCGACGCCCACCAGGGCTATGCCGACCTCGCCCAGGAGCACGCCGAGCCCGGTCAGCGCACCCCAGGGATCCCGGACCCCGGAGAGCCTCGCCGCCCGTAACCCTCCGGCGCGCAGCGCGATCTGCCGCAGCGCGCCGGAGGTCCTCCCGCCCGCCTCGCTGAGATGCCCCGCGGCCGCGCGCGCCTCGAAGGGCCCCTGGTCCGCGAGATGTGCGCCGACGGCCTGGGCCAGAGCCTGTGTCTGCCATGCCTCGGCGACGATGTCCTCCATCGACCTGGCCCGCGCCAGGGCAAGTCGGGTGGCCTCGATCAACCGCAGTGCGTCCATGCCCGGTCCCCCAGTTCCCGCCGTCGCGCCCTCACTACCCAGAGTGATGACTAACCGCCGGAAAAGCCAGGGGAATTCAGAAATCTGTGGATACCAAATGCGCTGTGGACAACTCAATCACTCCGGAGAGTGACGATCCGGCGAACCCTGACCCTCCGGGGCCCGCTCCCCGGGTACCGGAAACCGCCGCTCGTTCCTGTCGATCTTGGCGGACAGCGCGGCGAGGGGGTCGATGCCCAACACCCCGCAGAACTGGAGCAGATACGCCAGGACGTCCGCGACCTCGTCCGTCACCCGGTGCGCGGCCGCCGCGTCCGCCATCACGCGGGCCGACTGCTCCGGCGTCAACCACTGGAAGATCTCGACCAGTTCGGCCGCCTCGACGCTGAGGGCCGAGGCCAGGTTCTTGGGGGTGTGGAAGGGCTGCCAGTCGCGGGCCGCGGCGAAGTCGGCCAGCCGGCGCTGCAGCGCGGCCAGGTCCTCGGGCGCCGCGGCCCCTTCGGCGGCTTCCTCTTCTGCGGCGTTCTCGATTTCTGCGGCGTTCTCGATGATTCCGTCGTGTTCCGTCACTCCCCCAGATCTACCATCACGACCCCGGGCACCTCCGCCGCCACCCGGCCCACCTCCTCGCGCACCGTTCCCACCAGCCTGATGTGCCCCCGCTCACACATCCGAGCCGCCAGTCCCACCAACTCCCGGGCCTGGCACGGGTCGAGGCACCGGTCGAAGCCGTCGGCGAGGACGGTCAGCGCCTGCCGCGCGGGCAGCACCTCGGCCGCCGGATCGACGGCGAGCACGCCGGGTCCCGTCAACAGGACCAGGCACAGCGCCAGATAGCGCAGCTCGCCGTCCCCGAGCCGCTCCAGCGGCGTCGCCGGCCCCGCCCCGCGGGCCAGGACCGCCCGGACGAAGCCGCCGTCCAGCCCCTCCGCCTCCAGCCCCTCGACCCGCCCACGGCATCCGGCGCCCGCCGCCGCGACCAGGGCCGCGTGCCGGATGACGCACTCGCTGCCGGTACGGCCCAGCACGGCGGCGACGTTGTCGCACGCGCCGCGCAGCCGGCCGTCCCGGGCCGCGACCGGCGCCCGCATCAGCTCGGGCCGCGGGTCGCAGGCGAAGACCGAGCGCAGGGCGACCACCACCTGCTCCGCGGCCCCCAGGACCAGCCGCTGCCCCGCCGTCTTGCCCGCCACCCGCAGCGGCAGCAGCGCGGTGCCCAGCCGGTCGTCGGGCAGGGGCGCGCGCGTGACGGGAACGGCCCCGGCCGTGTGCCAGGCCGCCTCGACCGTCGGCAGCCCGGGGTCGCGCAGCGCGGTGGACAACAAGGTCCGCCCGGCGCCGGTCAGCCGCTCGCCGACCACCCGCGCCTCCGGCTCGGCCTGGACGGCCAGGTCCAGCCGCACGGGGCCCGCGGGCCCCTCGACCGTGCAGCCGATCCGGAAACCGCGCCGCCCCTGCGCGTCGGGCCGCGCCCGGTGCGGAACGCAGGCCGCGGCACCGCCCGCCGGGGCCAGCGCCTCGGCCAGGGTGCCGCCGCCCGCGAGCCGCGCCAGGGCCTCGTACGCCTGGAGCGCGCCGGACTTGCCGGTGCCGCTCGCTCCCCGGAAGAACGTCAGCGGACCCAGCGCGAAGGTGGCGTTGCGGTGCGACTTGAAGGCGGAGAGCCGGAGTTCGGTGACGACGGGGCGCGGGGCCCGGTGGGCGTCCGGTCGGGCACGGCGTGCGTCCATGCCCGGACCGTATGGCGTGACCGGTCAGCCAAACCGTTTCAGCTGATCATTCTTCCTACGATCGGGGTACGTGGCGGCGACCTCGGTCCCCTCGGGCACGAGCAGGAAGACGTTGGTGTCCACCCGGTGCATGCCGCTGCCGAGTCCGAAGACGACGCCGCTGGAGAAGTCGAGGATGCGCTTGGCGACGTCGATGTCCGCGCCGGTGAGGTCCAGCAGCACGGGCACCCCGCCGATCAGGTGCTCGGCGACCTCGCGCGCGTCCGCGAAGAACTGCACCCGCAGGATGACGAGCTTGTGCTGGTGCGCCGGCGTTTCCGGCTCCTCCTCGGGAAGCGACCGGTGGTTGGCCCAGGACGGCCAGGTGTGGTGACCGCGCAGGGGGCACGACTTCGGCCAGCCCCTCCCCACTGCTCGTCGGTGGCCTCTGACCTGATCACCGGATCACCCCGCCGGGGAACGCGCTCGTTATGTACATCCGGCGATTCTAGGGAGCGGCGCCCCCATTCGGCCCACTGACACGCACCGTGCCCGGATTGCGGTGGTTCGCTCCCAATACCCCTTGCACGCCGCCCGGCAATGGAGCGCGCCTGACGGGGCATCACCGCACAAGGCCCGGACACGCCACCCGATCGAGGGAATACACATAGAGTAGTTGCTCGATTACCATGTGCACATGCTCTGGTGGAGTCACGATCTCGCGCGGACCGTCGCGCGCACGGTGACGGCCGCGCTGCTCTGCCTGCTGCTCCTCGTGTCGGGCGGCGGCGTCGCGGTCGCCGCGCTCGGCGGTGGCTCCGAAGAGAGCGCGGCCTCCACGGAGCTGGCCGTCGGCGACGATCGCGCCCCGGACGTCCTCGTGCCGGAGATCCGGGCCGCGGGCGTGGCGCATCGCTGTGCCGTGCGGCGTGACGTCCCATCACCCTCCGCGCCGGCGGACCGCCCGGGCGCGCCCCTCCCCCTCTCCGCCCCGCACCGCACCGAGGGTGCGCGGAACGCCGTCCTGCGCTGCTGAGGAGCGCCGCGCCGCCGGGCCGGCGGCGTTCCGACGTTCCCCAGACCGCAGGCACGAGAGCAGAGAGACGATGCCCCCTCGACCCGACGCGGGCCGTGAGCGCCTACCTGCGCGCCCAGGCGTACCGCGACCAACTCCGTCCCGTTCCCGACTCACCTCCGCCGGACGTCCCTTCACCCCCTGGCGCCCCGGAGATCACCCCGGTTCCCCCGGCCCCCGCAACCGCGACCGCACCCGCGCCCGCACCGACGAGCCCCTTCGGCCGGTTCCTGCTGCGGCTCCGGCCGTCGGCGGCGCGGCGCGCCGGTGACGCGGGGCCGTGCGCTCCGCCGCCGGCCTGAGGGGCGCGGAGTACGCCCGGGGGCGGGCCCGCACCGTCCGCCCCCGGGACCCCCGCCTGGCGAGACAGCTCCATTCCTCAAAAAATTTTTACCGGGCCCGTGAATGCCCAGGAAACGGCCGGTACTTCACGGTCATCGTTTCCCAAATACCTTGTCGGGGCGGTGTCTCGACAGGCGCCGCAACCGTAAGTTCCGTTCCTGTATGGGTGCTTGTGGGGCGATCCGCTCATACACTGGAACAATGAAGGCAATGATCGCATGGTGGGATCTCAGCGCATCGCAGCAGAATGCCGAGACGCTGCGTGATTTTCTTCGTGAAGAGGCCCGGCAGTCCTGGTCGGACATCCCCGGCCTGCTGCTGAAATTCTGGGTCTCCGCACCGGAACAGAACCGCTGGGGAGCAGTGATGATCTGGGAGTCCGAGGAGGCCGCCGCCAAGGCGTCCCTCCCCCGCAGCGCCGGCGAGCTCATAGGCCACCCGCTCGACTTCAGGGAATGGTTCGACGTGGAGGCGACCGTCGAGGGGGATCACGGACTGCCTTCCCTCGGCGGCCTCGGCACGGCGCTCGTGCCGTCGGCCCGGCCGGCGAACCGCTGACCGTCAGGGAGGCGGCGCCTCGGCCGCCAGCGCGGCACGCGCGTGCCGGATCAGGGCCCGGGCCGCCGGTCCCGAAGGCCCGCCGGACCGCCAGGCGAGTGCGAGACGCCCGCGCAGCCGGGCGCCGAGGATCTCGACGGGGTGCACATGCTCCGCGTTGGCCAGGACGAACGGCTCCGGGAGGATCGCCATGCCGAGTCCGCGCGACGCCAGCCGGACGAGCGCCCGGGGATCGCTCGCCTCGTACGCGATCCGCGGGCGGCTCCCCGCCGCCGCCCAGGCCGCGTCGACGGCGACCCGGAGGCCGCTCCCCGCCGGAAGGCACATCAGGGGGTGACGCCCCGCCTCCTCGACGGTGACGGCCGCCCACCGCGCCAGGGGGTGCCCGTGGCGGACGGCGCCGACCAGCCGCTCCTCGGCGATGATCCGGATGTCCAGCCCCGGCGGGGAACCGTCGGAAACACCCAGGACGGCCATGTCGACGGTCCCGTTGCGAACGGCTTCCTCCAATTGCCCGGTGCTTCCCTCGGAAAGGGAGATCTCGACCGCCGGATGGCGCTCGCTGAAGTCCGCGATGAGTTCGGGAATTCGGAGGGAGAGCGACGAGGCGACCGAGCCGATGGCGACCTGTCCGCGCAACAGCCCGGTGAGGTCGTCTATCGAGTTGCGCAGGCTGTCCGCCGCCGCCAGCATGACCCTGGCGTGCGACAGCACAGCGGTCCCCACTTCGGTCAGCCGCACCGTCCGGCCGCGGCGGTCGAGCAGGTCGTGACCCAATTCGCGCTCCAGGCGCCGTATTTGTGCGCTGACGCCGGGCTGGGTGACGTGCACGCGCCCGGCGGCCCTGGTGAAGCTCCCCTCCTCGGCCACCGCGACGAGATACTCCAGCTGACGCAGCTCCATGCGGGGATTGTAGCGAGGGGCCTCTCCGGGGCCTTTTGGCGTGGGCGGCTCCGGAATGCCGGGCGGCCGGGCGGAGTTCACGCGCGATCCGCCCAGTGGCGGAGAATCGTGTCGGCCGTCTGCCCGGCCGTTGTCCCGCCGCAGTTGTCGACGACGAGGTCGGCGGCGAGCGGGAATTCGGCGCGGGTGCCGATTCCCACGACGTCCCGGGTGTCGGCCGCCCCGTAGAGGGCGGCGCGGCCCTCCCGTCGGCGCAGGTCCTCGATGGGCACGCGCAGCCACACCTCGAAGTAGCCGGGGAGGTTCCGCCGGTTCCAGGCGTGGGCCTCGTGGAAGAGGGAGACGGTGGCGCAGATCACCAGGTGCCCCTGGTGCGCCAGTTCACCGGCCAGCCCGCCGTAGTACCGGGCGAGGCGGCGGCGGTCGGCCTCCCGGTGGCCGAACCGTACGGGGAGCGTCTCCCGCAGCCGGTCCCCGTCCAGCACGACGGGCAGCCCGCCCCGGGCGACGAGCCGGTCCCGCAGGAGACCCGCCACGGTGCTCTTCCCCGCTCCGGACAGCCCGGTGATCCACAGCACTCCCGGTCCGAGTGGCCTCACGCGCCGGTCCTCTCCGTCGTCCGGCCGGTCCCGGCATCGAGCGCCCGCAGCACGTGGCGGCCGACGGCGATGTCGGACGGATGGTCGAACTCGCACCACGGGCCGTCGGCGGGGACCGTGGCGACCTCCAGCAGACGCCCGCGGACGAGGTGGCGGAGCAGCCCCGTCATGTCGAGCGCGGCGGTCCGCGGGTCGGCGGCGCGCGCCCGGCGGATCGTCTCCCAGGCCGGCGGGGTGATCCGCAGCAGCCCCATGTACTGGCCCTGGACCTCGGCCGTGGTACGGGGGCGGCCGCCGATGTCGAGGAGGCGCCCGTCCCGGTGCGCGAAGGTCTCGGCGTCGTCGAGCGGGTCGGCGAAGCGGCGGCTCCACAGGTCGTGCCAGTGGGGGTCGTAGGCGATGGCGAGCGCGGCGTCGGCGGCCGCGAGCGCGCGGGCCGTGGCGGGCGCGTAGACGATGTCGCCGTAGGCGACGAGCACCGGGCCGTCCCTCAGCCAGGGGTCGGCCGCGGCGAGGGACTCCGCCATGGAGGTGCCGGCCCACCGGGGGTTGACGAACACCCTCGGGCCGGTGCCCTCGAAGGCCTCGGCGTGCCAGCCCGCGACGACGCCGATCTCCTCGGCACCGGCCGCGCCCAGGGCCTCGGTGTGCCGTTGCAGCAGGGTCCTCCCGCCGATCTCCACCAGGCACTTGGGGCGGTCGGCGGTGAAGGGCATCAGGCGCGAGCCGCGGCCGGCGGCCAGGATCACCGCCCTCACCGTTCCCCGCCCCCGCCCAGCAGGGCGCCGACGGCGCGGACGTCGTCGGGGTGGAAGGCCGTCTCGCGCTCGGGGTGCCACATGATGCCGGCGACGCGGGCGGCCCGGTGGCGTACCGCCTCGACGACGTCGCCGCAGCGGGCGGTGACCTCCAGTGGCGCGGGCACCGAGCGGGCGGCCATGCGGTGGTAGCTGTTGACCTCGCGGCGGCCGCCGTCGGCGGTGACGACGGGGTGCCGGACGGCCACGTGCCCGCCGACCGGGACGAGCGGGGCGCCGTGGGCCCGGAGGATCACCTGCATCCCCCGGCACACGCCCAGGACCGGGACGTCCCGGTCCACGGCCCAGCGCAGCAGCCGCAGTTCGGTCCGGTCGCGCTCGGGCGACGGCCCGCCGTACTCGGCGAGGTCGTCGCCGCCGGTGAGCAGCACTCCGCGGAGATCCGCCGCCCCGGCGGTGCGCAGGGCGAGGTCCGCGGCGTTCGGGAGGGGCACGGGGGTGAGCCCGCAGGCGGCGAGGAAGGCGAACCAGCGCGCGTCCAGGGCGTAGCGGCGCTCGCCGAACCGGTCCGGGGGCAGGGAGCGCTGGGTGACGCCGACGAGGGTCACGACACCACCGCCACCAGGCCGGCGGCCGCGTCGATGTCGAGGGCGGCCGCCTGCGACCACCGGTTCAGCAGCGATTCGCCGGCGCCGATCACCGCGGGGACGCCGAGTTCCAACGCCCTGGTCGCCATATGGGAGTTGGCGCCGCCGAAGGCCGTGACCAGGCCGGCGACCCCGCGGGCGAAGAGCCAGTCGTAGCCGGGGTCGGCGCTGGTCACCAGGGCGATGGCGCCTTCCGGCGGGTCGCCCGCGTCGATGTCGGCGACGGGGGCCAGCACCCTGCCCCGGGTGACGAAGGTGGGGCGGGCCTGCGGTACGACGAAGCTCCACGCGTCCCGTCCGTCGGCGACCAGGGGCGGCAGCGAGAGCGCGCGGGTGACCGCGTGCGCCTCGCGGCCCCGGGCCGCGGCGTCCCGGAGGATCCCGGCGGCGGCACGGCGGTCGGCGGGCAGCGCGGCGATGGTGGGGAAGTCCACGTGGGACATGGCGTCCGCGTCGAGGCCGTGCCGCTCCCCCAGCGTCCGGACGTCGGTGAGGACGTCGCTGAGGACCGAGGTGAAGGCGAACTTGCCGTGCTCCCGCCCGCGGAGGGCGGCGGCCATGAACTCCAGCAGCCGGGACGCGCCGAAGGCGAACCCCTCCCGGGCGGTCAGGCGCCCGACGGCCCGCAGCAGCGCGGGGCCCGGCCGGAACACCGGGCGCTCCCCGGTGTCCGGGCGGCGGGCGGCCCAGTCGAAGTACCGCTCGGGCGCCTCGTCGTAGCGGGGCGAGAGGATGTCGTAGGTCCCCGGGCGGAGGTGGCCGTAGCGCTTGAGGAACGCCTCCCGCTCCAGGACGTGGAAGTCGTGCCGCAGTTCGCCGGCGACCAGCCCGATGCCCCCGACGAAGGCGGCCTCGTCCCCGGGGGAGAGGGCGCCCTCCGCGACGAGGTCGTCGAGGAACTCGGTGGCGATGAACGCGGCCCGGGCCAGGGCCGCGAAGGGCAGCGTCCCGCCCTCGGCGCAGGCGGCCAGGCGGGCGGCGAGGGCGGCTCCGCAGCAGCCGGGGCGGTCGGCGGCACAGCCGTCGGCGTGCGCGGCGGGCTCGCGCGCCGCGTCCGGGCTGCCGATCCGGGCCAGGTCCGCCTCCCAGAGCGTCCCGCCGACCAGACGGTCCGTCAGCCGGTGCAGGGAGGCCCGCAGCAGGGCGCGGTCCTCGGCCCCGAAGCCCGCGGAGGCGAGGGCGTCGATCCGCTCCCGGGTGCGGAGGCCGTGGGCGGAGAGCACGATCCGCGACTCGATCTTGTCGTGCAGTTCGGGGGAGGCCGCGAGCAGGCCGAGCCAGTGGCCGGCCAGCCGTCCGGCGAGCGGCACCGGGAGATCCGCGGGGAGGAAGGAGGCGACGCTGGCGCGCACGTCGACGTACGGCAGCCCCGCGAAGTCCACCAGCAGCGGGGTGCCGCGCAGGTCGCGGTAGCCGTAGCGGTGGCGGGCGCGGGCCCAGACCGAGTCGGTGATCAGCAGCCGGTACAGGGACAGGGCCAGCGGCCGGGGGCGCAGGCCGATCATCTCGGCGGGGTTCCAGTCGGGCATCACCCCGAACAGCGGGCGGGTGCCCGGCAGCGGGGGCCCGGCCCGCCCGGCCCGGTCCACCGCGTCGGCGGCCGCCGTCACGGCCGCCCGGTGGGCCGCCGCGGCCGGCGGCGGGGCCGCGCACGCCAGCGGGCGGGCCTGGAGCAGGACGAGCTCCCCGTCCGCGGACACGGCGAACTCGACGTCCAGCCGCGCCTCCCCGGTGAGTCGGGCGATCTCGGCCAGCAGGGCGCGCACCGCGGCGACGAGGGGGTGGCGTACCTCGTCGGGCGGGGTTCCTTCCGCGCAGTAGGAGATCCACAGGCCGTCCTCGGCCCCGCCGGTGACGGCCTCGGTGCGGCCGCTCTCGCTCCAGTTGACGACGGTGTAGGGCGCGCCGCTGCTGGGGTCGTGGGAGTGGGCCACGCCGCTGAGCCGGACGCCCGTCAACTCCGGCTGCAGGAGCACCTGGTCGTCGGGGCGTTCCGCGTCGTAGGAGGCGAGGACCGCGTCGACGGCCGCCGCGACGGCCGCCCGGCCGCGGCGGCCGGGCAGCGAACGGAAGCGGCCCGCCTGGGAGCCCGCGGCGGTGTCCTCGGTGACCGCGCTGCTGCGGACGATGAGCGGCCCCGCGGCCCAGGGGCGGGCCAGGACCTCGTCGAGCAGGCGCGCACGGGACGCCCGCCACTCCCGCAGCGTGAAGGAGGCCCGGGGCAGGACGCGGGCGGTGGTGAGGAGCGGTGCCAGGCGGTCCAGGGACTCCGCCTTGGTCCCGAGGCGGACGGCGGGGCCGCTCATCGCCGGGCGTCCGCGTCGGTGCCGTGCGGGAGGGCGCCGTGCGCGTCGGTGCCGTGCGGGTCGAGGCGGCGGGCGACCCAGGCTCGGGTGGTGTACGGGACGTCGATCCAGTCGCCGGCCTCCCGGTGCACCAGGTCGCGGATGGCGTCGCAGACCTCGCCGAAGCGGGCGCCGGCCTGCTCGCCGAGCGTGGCGTGCGAGGCCCACGCCTCGGTCCACGGCCCGGCCGGCAGCCGGAAGACCTCGCGTCCGGACAGGGCGACCGGCGGGGCGAACAGGCCGCTCTCCTCGATGACGGGCCGCTGGTCCGTCCGCCGGACGCCGTAGCCGTAGCCCGGGACGCGCTCGTGGATGAGCTCCTCGATCCGGGCCTGGAGCGGGTCGTCCAGGTCGCGGTGGTTCCACAGACAGGCGAAGTGGCCGCCGGGCGCCAGGATGCGGGCGGTCTCGCGGAGGGCGGCGGGGCGGTCCGTGCGGTCGAAGGAGGAGCCGAAGGTGACGAGCCGGTAGTGCCCGGCCGGGCGGCCGGACGCCTCGCCGGTCCCCTCGTACCAGGTGACGTCGGGGGAGCCGGCGGTGCGCCGCTCCCCCACGGCGCGCATGGCGGGCGTCGGTTCGACGGCGTCCACCCGCAGTCCGTACTCCAGGAGCGGGGCGGTGAGGTGGGCGGAGCCCGCCCCCATGTCGCAGACGGGGTCGCCGGGGCGGGCCCCGGCCGTCAGCAGCAGGGCGCGGACGACGCCGGGCACGTACTCCGCGCGCTCCCGGTAGGTGACCGCGTAGGGCGAGTAGTCGAAGCTCGTGGTCATCAGGCGGTCCCTTCACTGGTGTCGGTGGTGGCGGTGGCGGTCGGGGTGTCCGTGAGCCGGTATCCGAAGCGGGCCGCGGTGGCGACCAGGGCCGGGTCGCGGAAGCGGGCGGCGAGGGCCGCGTCCCCGATCCACTCCCGCCACTCCCCGACCTGTCCCCGCCGCATGATCCGGGGCCCGCCGGCGCCGCGGTCGCCGTCGTCGGCCATGGCCCGGGTCTCGTGGGCGCGCATGGCCTCGTACGAGCTGTTCCGCACGGCCCGTCGGATCTCGTCCGGGGTGCGCTCCGCCCCGAGGGCGCGCAGCAGGGCCGCGGTCGCCGCCTCCGGTTCGCTCTTGAGGTCCTCGAAGCGGACGACGGCGGAGCGGCGGAAGGCGGGCAGCGCGTCCGCCCAGGCGGCGCAGAACCGGGTCCAGCCCTCGATGGGCGGTTCGTCGTTGACGACCGGTCCGTCGAGGAACGCGGCGAAGGTCCCCCGCCCGTTGTCCCCCAGTGCCCAGCGCCCCCGCGAAGCCCCGGAACCAGTGGTACGCGGAGTGGACGGCGTCCCGGGGGTCGCGGACCAGCAGGACGGCCCCCGCGAGCCGGCCGGCGTCGAAGGCGTCCGGGTGGAGGTGGTTCTTCACGAACCGGAGGCCGTCCGTGCCGCGGCGGGCGCCGTGGCGCCGGTCCTCGGCGGCGGTGGCCGCCAGCCGGCCGCGGTAGGTCATCCGGTCCTCGACGACGGCCGAGGTCCCGTCGGGGCCGACGGCCTCGGTGTACGGGTCGACGTGCCCGAAGCCGAGCTCGGTCAGGATGTTGCCGATGAGCGCGGCTCCGGAGGCCGGGTAGCCGGCGACGACGACGTCCCGCCCGCCCAGCCGGGCGGCGTTCCATCGGTGCAGGGCGAACGGGTGTATCCCGTCCGGCTGTTCGGCTCGGTGCATGGTGTCCTTTCCCGGTCCTCTCCCCCCGCCTGTCCCCGGTCCGTCAGTCCTTGACGGCCACGCCGACGACGCCCGAGCGGTTCATCGGGTGGCCGTTCTCGGTGGCGGCGTCGGGGCGCCAGTCGGCCATGCCGGTCAGGCCGGGCTCCAGCAGCCGGAAGCCCTCGAAGAACCGTCCGGTCACGGCGGGCCCGCGGTTCTGCAGCTGGGCCCCGAACGCCCGGTAGACGTCCTGGAGTTGCTCGCTCGACGGGCCCGCTTCCGGGGCCGCCTCGACGTAGGCGTGGGAGAGGATCAGGTGGCTGCCCGGGGCGAGGGCGTCGCGCAGCTGGGCGACCTTCTCCCAGGGGTCGTCCTTGTCCTCGATGAAGTGGAGGACGGCGACGAGCAGCAGCCCCACCGGGCGGTCGAGGTCGATGTGCTCGCGGACCTCGGGGTGGCCGAGGATGTCGAGCGGCTTGAGGAAGTCCCCGGCGACGGCGGTCGCGGCCGGGTCGTCGGCGAGCAGTTCGCGGCCGCGGCCGACGGCCACGGGGTCGTGGTCGACGTAGACCACGCGCGCGCCGGGGTGGACGCGGCGGGCCACGTCGTGGACGTTGCCGCCGTCCGGGGTGGGGATGCCGGAGCCGATGTCCAGGAACTGGGTGACGCCGCGCCCGGCGACCGTGTGCACGGCGCGGCGCAGGAACGCCCGGTTCGACCGGATGGCGATGTCCAGGCCCGGCAGGGCGTCCAGCGCGGTGCGCGCGGTGCGGCGGTCCGAGTCCAGGTTGTGCTCGCCGCCGACGTAGTAGTCGTACATGCGGGCCACGCTGGGCCTGTCGGGGTCGATCTCCTGGGGGGTCCAGGCGGGACGGTCGGTCATGTCGGGTCTCCTGTACGGGGGTTGGGGAGTACGGCGCCGGCGGGGCCCAGCCGCCGCCAGACCAGGACGCGCCGGTCGGCGGTGGAGAGCGAGCTGCCGGTGAGGGTGAGGCGGTCGCCGTCCAGTGCCAGCTGCCGGGTCTGCTCGGTGCCGATCCAGTCGGCCCGGGCGGCGACGGTGAGGGTGTGCACGACGCGGTCGCCCCTCGCGCCGCCAGGTCCCGGCGTAGCTCAGGTACTCGGGCGGCCCGCCGGCGGGCATCATATGGACGGCGACGTGGCCGTCCTCGCTGTAGAAGAGGAGCCCGGTGGGGTGGTCGCCGAGCGGTCCGGGGCCGGCCTCGCCCCGCTCGTCGAGGGTGTGGAAGGACACCAGGCCCCACACTCCGGCCAGTTCGTTCACGTGCGTCGTGCTCCTTCGTGCTCGTCGAAGCGGGTGGCGTCGCCGCCCAGCAGGTTGCCGCGGGCGCCGCGCACGAGGTCGTGCGGGGAGCCCAGGGGCACGGCGCTGACCTCGTCGAGACGCCGGAGGTGCGCGTCGTCGAGGGTCAGGTCGAGGGCGGCCAGATAGTCGTCGAGCTGTTCGGCGGTGCGCGGGCCGATGACCGGGACGTGGGCCGTACCGGCCGCCCGGGCCCTGGAGTTGACCCAGGCGACGGCGACCTGGCCGGGCCGGGCGCCGGTCTCCCGGGCGACGGCGAGGACCTCGTCGAGGACGGCCGTGCGCTGCGCGTCGGACTCGTGGCGCATGACGCGGCCGTTCCCAGTCGGTGAGCCGGCCGGCGGAGTCCCGGCGGTACTTGCCGGTCAGCAGTCCCCCGCCGAGCGGCCCCCACTGGGCCACCCCGAGGCCCAGTTCCTCGGCCATGGGCAGCAGTTCGCGGTCGGCGGTCCGTTCGACGAGGCTGTACTCGGTCTGGATGCCGGCCACCGGGGCGCGGCCGTGGAGCTCGGCGAGGGTGACGGCGCGGGAGACCTGCCAGGCCGCGAAGTTGGACAGGCCGGCGTAGCGGATCTTCCCGGCGCGCACGAGGTCGTCGAGGCCCGCCACGATCTCCTCGACCGGGGTGACGGTGTCGGGGAAGTGCACCCAGTACAGGTCGATGTGGTCGGTGCCCAGCCGCCGCAGGCTGCCCTCCAGCGAACGGATCATGTTGCCGCGGGCGTTGCCGGTGGTGAGGACGCCGGAGGACTCCTTGCCCCAGCCGAAGGAG
The DNA here is from genome assembly GCF_039535865.1 of Streptomyces thioluteus. Lineage (NCBI taxonomy): Bacteria > Bacillati > Actinomycetota > Actinomycetes > Kitasatosporales > Streptomycetaceae > Streptomyces > Streptomyces thioluteus. The sequence continues at coordinate 6,646 of NZ_BAAAXZ010000069.1, read as the reverse complement.
AACTTGGTGGCCAGGGTGAACCGGTCGCGGGCGGGCGGCGAGGAACTCGCCGAGGAGCGTCTCCGCCTCCCCGTCGTGGTAGCAGTCGGCGGTGTCGAGGAGGGTGCCGCCGGCCTCGGCGAAGCGGTCCAGGATCCGCAGGGCCTCGGCGCGTTCGGTGCCGCCGCCCCAGGCGGTGCCGAAGTTGACGGTGCCCAGCGCGTAGGCGGAGACCCGCAGTCCGCAGCGTCTGCGAAGGTCATGTGGCGCATCGCGCGGTGTCTCCCGTCCGTTCGGTGGTGCGGCGGGCCACGTCCCGGACGACGTCCAGCAGCGGCGCGGGGTCGCCGCGGAAGTGGAAGTGGCCGCCGGGCAGGGGGGTGCCGGCCGTGATGTGCTCCAGGTGCTCGGCCCATCCGTCGAGGCCGAGTGCCTCCCCCTCCTCGGTGCCGTGGACCAGCGTGGCGGGCACGTCCAGCCGCGGCCCGGGGACGTGGCGGTACGTCTCCAGGGCGGTGAGGTCGGCGCGGAGCGGGGCGAGGGCCAGCCGGCGCACCCGGGGGTCGGTCCGCACCTGGTCGGGGAGCGGGCCCCAGCGCCTCTCGGCGGCGGCGGCCAGCTCGTCGTCGGACAGGGTGTGCAGCGGTCCGCCGTGCCGGTCGGCGGCGACGGTGTGCGGCGGTCTGAAGGAGGAGACAGCAGCAGGTGGCGCGGCTCCGGGCGGCCCAGCCGGCGCAGGGCGCGGGCGGTCTCGTAGGCCACGAGGGCGCCGAAGCTGTGGCCGAGGAAGACCGCCGGGCGGTCGAGGGCGAGGTGGGTGACCAGGTCGTCCACCAGCGCCGTGAGGTCCGTGTGGGCGGGCTCGGCGCGGCGCGAGGCCCGGCCGGCGTACTGGATGCCCCAGACCTGGAGGTCGGGCAGTTCGTCGACCACAGCAGGTACTCGCCGGCCGCGCCGCCCGCGCGTGCGGGAAGACGAAGAGGTCGAGTGCGGCCCGGGGGCGCTCGCGGCGGCGGGCGAGCCGGCGCGGCGGTCCTGTTCTGGGTGCCATGAATTCCTCGGGAGTCCGGTGGTGTGGGGGCTGTCAGGCGGCCAGCAGTTCCTCGACGGCCGCGGCGAGTTCGGCGGGGGGCGGCGGCCTCGTAGACGGTCAGCCCGTCGATGTCCACGGGGTAGACCTCGCGGACGCGCTCGGCGAGCCGGGCCGCGACGAGGGAGTCCCCGCCGAGGTCGAAGAAGTCGTCGTCCGGGCCGACGTCGGGCAGGCCGAGGAGCTCGGCGTAGAGCCGCAGGAGGGTGGCCAGCACGTCCTCCCGGCCGGCGGGCGCCGGCTCCGTGGGCGGCTCCCCGGCCCGGGCGGTGGGCGCGGGGGCCCGCTCCGCCGGTTCCACGACGAAGCGTTCGCGCTGGAAGGGGTAGGTGGGCAGGGGCGTCAGCGAGCGGCGCGTCCCGCCGTGGACGTGCCTCCAGCGCACGGCCGCGCCGCCGAGCCAGAGCCGGCCGAGGGTGGCGAGCGCCGCGGCGTGACCGTCCCCGCCGTCCTCCGGGAACAACAGGCGGTCCGTGTCCCCCTCGTGCGGCAGGGTCCGGGCCACGGCCAGCAGTGCGCGGTCCGGGGAGACCTCCAGGAGCACCCGCCGCGGGTCGGCGAGCAGGTCCGCGAGGGCCCGGCGGGTGGGGCCGGGGTCCGGCCGGAGCGCCGCGCGGGCCCACTCGCCGGGGTCCACGGCCTCCCGGTCCGTGAGCCGGCGGCCCGCTGCCGGGGAGAACACCGGCACCTTGGGCGGGTGCAGGGCGGTCCGGCCCATCGGCGCGGCCCAGGCCGCCGCGTCCCCGGAGCGGGCGTGGCCGAGGGCCAGGCGCAGCGCGCCCGCCAGCGGGAGGACCTTGGCGACGGCCATGGCGGCGGGCGTGCCCGGTCCCGAGCCGAGCACGGCGTCCGGCCGGACGCCCCACCGGATCCAGGTCATGGCGGTGGCGTACTCCCGGGCGAAGGCGGCCACCGCCGCCGCGTCGGAATCGGCGGCCGGGCGGCCGTGGAGCACCTCGTCGCGGGCGGCGGCGGTCAGGCCCGCGGCCTCGATACAGGCGTCGACCGCCTCCCGGTAGGCGGGTTCGGCCGCGTACCGGGAGAGGTCCGGCTGCCGGCCGGGGGCGCCGGAGAAGAGGAAGGCGGTGGGCCGGCCTTCGACGGGGGCCGCGGCGGAGACCGTCAGCCGGCCGGCGGCCGGGTCGGTGAGCGCCCGGACCGCGTCGTCGGGGCCGCGCACCACGGCGACGGCGCGGTACGGGTGTTCGCGCCGTCCCGTCTGCAACGTCCAGGCGACGTCGGCGAGTTCGGTGTCCGGGCCGGTGGTGCGCAGCCGGTCGGCGAGCCGGTGGGCGGCGGCGTCCAGGGCCTCGGGCGAGCCGGCGGAGAGCACCAGGAGCTGTTCCGGGGCCGCGGGCCGGGTGGCGGGCGGGCGCGGCGGGGCCTCCTCCAGGACGGCGTGGGCGTTGGTGCCGCCGATGCCGAAGGCGCTGACGGCGGCGCGCCGCGGGCCGTCCGGGGCATCCCACGGGGTCAGCCGGGTGGCGACCTTGAAGGGGCTGGCGGCGAGGTCGAACTGTGGGTTGGGCTCGGTGAAGTGGAGGCTCGGCGGGATGCTGCGGTGCCGCAGGGCGAGGATCGTCTTGATGAGCCCGGCCGCGCCGGCGGCCGCGTCGGTGTGTCCGATGTTGGTCTTCACGGAGCCGATCCAGCAGTAGCCGGTGAGCTCGGTGTCCTGGCGGAACGCCCGGGTGAGCGCGGCGAGTTCGATGGGGTCGCCGAGGGGGGTGGCGGTGCCGTGCGCCTCGACGTAGCCGATGGTCCCGGCGTGGGTCCCGGCGACGAGCTGGGCCTCGCGGACCACGGCGGCCTGCCCCTCGGCGCCGGGCGCGGTGTAACCGACGCGGGCCGCGCCGTCGTTGTTGACGGCGGTGCCGCGCAGCACGGCGAGGACGTGGTCGCCGTCGGCCTCGGCGTCGGCGAGCCGTTTGAGGACGACGATGCCGACGCCGTCGCCGCCGACGGTGCCGTCGGCCGAGGCGTCGAAGGTACGGCACTGCCCCCGGGCGGAGATGATGCCGCCGTGGGTGTACTGGCTCTTCTTGTCCGGGACGTGCACCGCGGCGGCACCGGCCAGGGCGACGTCGCAGTCGCCGGCGAGCAGCGACCGGACGGCCAGGTGGACGGCGACCAGGGCGGTGGAGCAGGCGGTCTGGACGGTCACGGCCGGTCCGGTGAGGCCGAGTTTGTAGGCGGCGCGGGAGACCAGGTAGTCGGGCGCGGTGCCGAGCAGGATGTCCAGGTCGGTGACGGACGGCAGGTCGGCGCGGCGTTCGTCGAGGATCCGCGCGTAGTCGGTGGTCGTGCCGCCGCCGAAGATGCCGAAGACGTCCGTGGAGCGGGCCGGGTCCTGGCCGGCGTCCTCCAGCGCCTCGGCGGCGCACTCCAGGAAGAGCCGGTGCTGGGGGGCTCATCAGCCGTGCCTCGCGCGGCGAGTAGCCGAAGTGGCCGGCGTCGAACCACTCGGGGTCCCGGAGCAGTCCCCTGGCCGGCGTCCAGGTCGCGGTGGTGCCGTCGGCGCGGGCGCCGGGAACGGGCTCCGGGGGGAACCGGGTCACGGACTCGACGCCCCCGGCGAGGTTCCGCCAGAACGCCTCGGGTCCGTCGGCGCCGGGGAACCGGCAGGCCATGCCGATCACGGCCACGGCCCGTCCGGGCCCGTCGGCGCCGCCCTCGGCGCGGGGTGCGCCCGGGTCCGTTCCGGTCACCATTCCTCCGCCTCCTCGCGGTTGCCGCCGCGGCCGCCGGCGCGCCGGGCCTCCAGCCGGGCCAGCCGTCCGCCGGGGGCGTCCGCCCCGTCCGCCGGGCCGCGGCCCGCGGCGCTCCCGAGGTGCGCGGCGAGGGACCGGACCGTCGGGTGCTGGAAGAGGTCGATCAGGGGCACGTCGCGTCCGAGCCGGCCGTGGAGCCCGTCGCGGACCGTGTGCAGCAGCAGCGAGTGCCCGCCCAGGTCGAAGAAGTTGTCCGACGGGTCCACCGAGGGGAGTCCGAGCGCCTCGCACCAGAGCTCGGACACCACCCGGACCAGGTCCGTCGCGCCCTCCCGGGCATCGCCCGCACGCGGGTCCATGCGACCTCCATTCGTCAAGTTGATCGATTCGAAGGGCTTGTGACGGAATGTCAGACCCGGAACACGGTCTTGCTGCGCATGAGGAACTCGCCGAGGTAGCCGTCGTGCGGCAGGCCCGGGCGGTGCCAGTGGGTGGCCCGGCCGCCCAGGTACAGATTGCTGATCGTCGGCTCGGCGACGAGGGCGTCGACGAGGTCCTCGTCCTCGGTGACGGCCGTCAGGACCAGGGTGTCGCGCAGCGGGGCGACGCCGTCCGCGCGGCTCCAGGGGGCGACCCAGACGCAGGGGAACGGCACCTCCGCGCCCAGTTGCGGGGCGTCCGCCGCGTCGAGTTGGTGGACCGCCGGGCGCAGGACGGCGCTGCCGTCGCCGAGTTCGTCGACGAAGCCGGTCCCGCCGAGCCAGGCCCGGGTGCCCCGGGCGCGGTCGAGGACGTACCGCTCCAGGGCCCGGGCGGACTGGGTGTTCTGGACGGGCAGGCAGGCCTTCTCGTCCAGGGGCGGCAGGCTGGGCAGGGCGGCCAGCCGCTCGGCAACGGCCCCGGCCAGCGGCGCGGGATCGCCCTCGACCAGCACTCCGGTGACGTTGACGCAGCCCGTTCCGGCGTGCCCGACGGCCGAGTCGACGATCATGTCGAGGTGGTCCCGCCAGTCCGCACCGGCCGTCAGGAGGATCTTGGAGCGGCCCGGCCGCAGGGAGAGCACCCCGGGGTCGTCGGCGTACCGCCGGATGACCTCGTCGCCGCCGTAGGCCAGGTCCGCGCCCCGCACGACGGCGTCGGCCTCGTCGTGGCCGCAGGGCAGCAGCACCACGTGGTCGTCGGGGAACCCGGCCTCGCGCAGGGCGAGCACCAGCCGGTGGGCGGTGAACGGCTCCCGGCGGGAGGGGCGGACCGCGACCCGGTAGCCGAGGGCCAGTGCCTCGGGCCAGAAGCCGTGCGTACCGGGGGTGGTTGCCGGGCACGTGCACGGCCAGCACCTCGCCGCGCCGGCTCCAGAGGAGCCGCCCGGCGAACAGCCGCCGGCCGGCCTCCCGGAGCTTGGCCGTCTCCTGGGCCTCCTGGCCGAAGCCCTTGACCACGCGGACGCCGGTGACCGCGCCGTCCACCACGCCCGCGACGGCGGCGGCCTGGCCCTGGGCGTACCAGGTGGCCGGGTGGAGCCGGACGCGGCTGCGCGAGGCGAGGAACCAGATCGCGGGGGCGACCGCGAGGGCCACGACGGTGAGCAGCGGGGAGAGGAACGCCATCACGCCGAGCGAGATCACGAACAGCAGGATGTTGCCGATCATCATCGGCAGCATGAACAGCAGCCCCTGGATCAGCTGGAGGTCGCTGGTGGCCCGGCCGACGACCTGGCCGGTGGAGAGCTCGTCCTGCCGCTTGCCGTCGAGGCGGGCGATGGCCGCGTACATCTCCGTCCGCATGTCGTGCTGGACGTCGAGCGCGAGACGTCCGCCGTAGTAGCGGCGGACGTAGGTGAGGCCGTAGACGACGACCGCGGCGACGATCAGGAGGACGGCCCAGGGGGCCAGGGGGCGCTCGTGGGAGCCGATGACGTCGTCGATGATCAGCTTGGGTATGAGCGGGACGAGCGCCATGACGGCCATGCCCGCCAGCGAGGAGCCCAGTGCCAGGAGCACGGTGCCCCGGTACCGCCAACAGTATCCGGCGAGCCGCCTGGCCCACCCCTGTTCTGCCGTTTCCTTCGCCACCCCGGTCCTCCCACCGTTCAAGTACTGCCGCAAGGACCGAACGCCGCAGGCCGCGGATTTCATCCCGCCGCTCTGCGGCCGCCTCCCGGGGTCACATCCGGGGTCACATCCCGGGCACGTACTGGATCAGCAGGTCGATGAGCTTGATCCCGGCGAACGGGGCGACGAGCCCGCCCACCCCGTACAGGCCGAGGTTGCGGCGGAGCAGCGAGTGCGCCGACGAGGGGGCGTAGCGGACGCCGCGCAGGGCGAGCGGGATCAGCGCGACGATGACGAGGGCGTTGAAGACGATCGCGGAGGCGATGGCCGAGGCCGAGCTGTGCAGGCCCATGATGTTGAGCTTCTCCAGGCCCTCGTAGCCGGCCACGCCGCCGAACATCGCGGGGACGATGGCGAAGTACTTGGCGACGTCGTTGGCAGATGGAGAACGTGGTGAGGGCGCCGCGGGTGATCAGCAGCTGCTTGCCGACCTCGACGATCTCGATGAGTTTGGTGGGGTTGGAGTCGAGGTCCACCATGTTCCCGGCTTCCTTGGCGGCCGAGGTGCCGGTGTTCATGGCCACGCCGACGTCCGCCTGGGCCAGGGCCGGCGCGTCGTTCGTCCCGTCGCCGGTCATGGCGACGAGATTGCCGCCGGCCTGTTCCTCCCGGATGCGGGCGAGCTTCTGCTCGGGGGTCGCCTCGGCCAGGTAGTCGTCCACCCCGGCCTCGGCGGCGATGGCCTTGGCGGTGAGCGGGTTGTCGCCCGTGACCATGACCGTCCGGATGCCCATGGCGCGCAGCTCGGCGAAGCG
>NZ_BAAAXZ010000068.1:0-30799 GCF_039535865.1 Streptomyces thioluteus | reverse complement strand
GGCTGGCCCTGGCCGGACCACCGCCCTGTCACCGATCATCGCCCGCCGGCTAGAACGCCCGGCCAAGAATCGCCCCTACGCTAAGACCACCGACCGCCCCCCATGAGCAAGGGACCAAGTCGCTGTAACCCCTCGGCAGAGGCATACGACGGTAACGCATCGACCAGGCCCAGCCGCCCCTCGCCCCGCCGCCGGGCAGCAGGATTGCCATCGGCCCATCCATGTATCATTCCTGACGTCCCGCACGACGAGCCCGCGATCATGCAGTACCTCGGTTTCCCGCCGGCAAGATCAACCCGCGGGGCCCCAGCGCGCTGATACATACATAAAGACCTTCTTTACCACTTCGACGGACGGAACCACGCAGCTGCCCGCGGAAGGAACGGCAAGGAGCAGGGCCACCCCGCCGGCTACTCCAAAGCTGCTGAATTGTCCTCCCCCCCCCCCCCCTGGATGAATTTTTTTCTGGTCTAAAACAGGCTCATTTTTTTTTTTTTGAGTTCTTCTTTTCTGGTTTTGTGGGATTGGAGGAAGGTGGGGGGTTGTGGGGGCAGGAAACCTGATGTGTAGTTTTGTTACCGGAAAGGATAGTCGAAGGTCGTGGGGTAAGCACAGAGGGGGGGGGTGGGGGGGGAAGAGGGAGAGACATTGCGGGGGGGGGGAGGCGCCCACAGCTAACACCGACGTGATCGGCCAGATCACCCCGCCCGACCGCCCAGAGGCAGACCCCGACGGAATGCCACCCAGGCTAGGCCGGCCGACGGCCCGCCCCCTGCCGCATCACCTTCGCCCTGGACACAAGGACGCACCCAACGCGATCGACCAATACGCACGAGTCAGTTCGCCCACCACCACGTAACCGCTGGCCCCCGCTCGCTCGCCCCCCCCGGCGGTCTAGGCGAACACCAGGCGAACCATACCCGTAAAAGGAAGACCGTCAGCGCGCGCACCGGAACCGCAGACATTGTACACCCCCCCCCCCCCCCATCGACGGCGCAAAATAGGGCGCCTGGCCGACCATGACGCATCCGCATACTCCCGCCGGTCGCCGGACCCCGCGCCGCCCACGCGGTCGCCGCCGGCACTCCGTCGCCCAGCTGTCGCCGGCGTCGCCCAACCGATGCGCAAACCGTCGGCCGACACGCCCCGGAACTCCTCGCCAGCCGCCCTCAGCCGGTCCCTCGGCGGGCCTCCTCGATCGTCCGCCGCAGACTGCCCCGAGGTCAGCCCTTCCCCCATCGTCCACGAGCACCTCGCCGACCGCTGCCGCACCCAGCCCTCGAGCGTTCTTTGTCTATTAGCTAACGGACGCGAATGGGGTTTTTTGACCCTAAGTCGCCTTCCCGCGCAGCACACCAGGCGTCGTACCTGCCTACTCCCAGCGAAGCCGGCGCCCCGCCCCCCCGCATATACGCCGCGACCATGTGACCTGCGGCGGCCCTGGGCCTAGAGCGCCTTACAAGCCGCTCTCCGTACGACGAAACTCGGCGCCCCGCGTAACCGGCTGACCTCGCCACTAGGCGCCCAGACGGCGCGCTGCCGCCAGTCATCTGGGCCGCCAGCCGGCACAGGCGCCGACCGGACGGCCGCGCGCGCGCCCGGCCGCGGCCCCCGAACGTCAGTGGCCGCGATCAGTCGCCGTCACGGCTCGGCGCCAAGCCCAGGCGGCTCGGAAGGCCCGAACAGTACCACCAGCCGCCCTCCAGCTCCGCACCCCTGCCAGCGCTGCCCGCCGCGAGGCCGCCCGACCGCTCGCCACTCGCCGATCCCTCGCACTCCAGTCGGCGCACGTACGAACGTCGTACCTGCGACTGCTGCCAGCTATCAGGCGCTCGTTCCTTATTTATTTCTTCCAGTTCTTTTTTTCTCCCCCCTTCCCCTCTGTCCTTCCTTTTATGGCCCTTATCTTTTCCCTTTCTATGTCTTGCCGCCCCCCGTAATTTCACGCTAGCGCATTTCATTATTGTGTCTAATTAAGCCGGTCACCACCGGCAACACCCTAGAAGACTCGCCGACGGCATACACCGAATACTCAGACCCGGAGTCCTCCCAGCGACGCACCGTCTCCGTATCACCCACCGGCTCGGACCCTGCCCTGCTCGCCCGCGCCGCGCACCGTTGCTGCGCGGAGCGGGGGGGCACGAGACGATGAGTCGGCGACCTGGCCGCCCGGAGCACTCACCGGCGCCCCCACACACCCTGACGCCACCGCCGTAGATCACGCAGCCTACGTGTCTGCCTGCACTAGACTGCAGGCACGCAAAGCACTACACCAGACACCGCTGCGAGCCCGCGTTATGCAAGGAACACGCCAGAAGACGGCGTCATCGCAGCCAAACGTGCACGACTGCCACCGTGACCACCGACGCCCCATCGCCTCCCCCTTGATCGCTGAGCTGTTATCCCCACACACCAACCAACCTAATCCGATGGACCGACCAAGCCATCCGTCCGCGTCTGGTAGCAACACAGGCCTCACCACCCCCCCCCCCCCGGCCGCCATCCGCCCATAAGCGAGCAACATGAGTCAAGAACACCTCATCGACCGTCGCATGGCACTAGTCCGCTCCACAACCCACGCACACCCCGCGAGGACACAGGTGACGTTGAGCCGTCCCTCGGGCCCGCACACCGGGACGACGACCCCTGCTCCCGGAACACGACCGTACCCACCGCCGAACGACCATCGTACAATGGCACAGCATGGCGGCGCTTCGCGCAGCCGTGCCGACGCACGCCCGCCCGGCACCGCGAACTAGACCAGCCTGCTATCTCGAAAGGCAAGTCCCCGAGCCCGCTCCGGCCAGAGCCCTCCAGCTGAGACGCCCTCGCTAGCCGAGACAGCCCGGGCGGGGCATCAGACCGAGCGGCCGGGCCACGCGCGGGACGCTCGCCGCCGGGGCCCCCCCAAGATCCATGGCGGACGCGCGGCGCACCGCCCCTGGAGCGCATCTCAATAGGCGTCACGCCACCTCAGCCGGCTTCAGCAGAGACTAGCGGCAGGGACGGTCAATCGGCGGAGGCGACCAGGGGGCCCCATTGGTGAGCCGACCGCCAAGGTTCACCGGGATACGCATCCCCAGTGCATCCTGGCGCCGATCGGCCAGCGTGGTCGTGCGCCAGGCGTCACTCGTACGGCTACCACACGTACTCGCTCGCGGGCATCCGCGACCGCCGACACCGGCGCCCCGAGCTGGAGGACGCCGTTCTGGCCCGACCCGAAACCAATGCGCGTCGGCCGCGCCGGCAGCGCACCTAGCGCGACGCCCGTCGACGCCACGAGCCTCAGCCCGGCCGTTTCGCCATTTCCCCCTGTGTGAACTGACCGCGCGCCAAACAGAGCGGCAACACGCACCGGTCCTTTAATACAATGGGCCGGAGCGATTTCATGGCATGAAGAGCGGTCCACGGTATCTGATAGCAGCCGAACGCGGCCTCAGACTGAATAGGTCCCGGTTGGCCGGGTCGACGAACGGACGAGCGTGGCTTCCAAACAAGCGGGAGAGCCCGATGCAGGGGTGATCAAGGGTAGCTCGATGAGTAGGTACCAGCGTCATAAAGCCCCCACAGCGCCCCGCCCCCCAGAGCGGAGGAGCCCCACGCACACCCCCATTGCTCACCACGGACCCGGTTTACCCGCCGATGCCAAGCACGCCTGTGCAGACCGAACGCCTGTTGTCCATCCAATCACGCCGCGCACGCGGCTGAAAAACAGCCTCCGCTCCCGACTTACGACTCTACCCGCCATAAGCTGGCACACGAGCGCAATGGGCTGCGCTGCCACTCCCATGATGTAACTCAGACCCCATCGTCCCTGTCCTGTCATCCAAACCCTGCGAAAGAGGCTTTTTTTTTTTTTTTTTTTCCCCCCCCCTCCCCCGGCAAATTAAGGACCCTAGTGAAAAGCCGGCAAACGCGAGAAAGCGGCGGGACACTGCTGGGCGAATCCCCATCCCGACCAGCCGCACCAAAGGGTGCACAAAGCAACCACGCGCGACTGTCCGCCGCGCTCCGAGAGTTCAATGCGGCCTTCGTATAACCCAAGCCTTCCTCCTGCCTCGCTCGCCCCTCACCAGGTAGACCGTCCCCAGCCCCCCCTACGGCCCACACCTCGCGCCGCCCACTTCACCGCCGCAGCTTAGCAGGCCGCCCCCAGATGAACCGGCCCCGCCGCCGCCCGCCGCACGTCGCGGAGCACGGCTCACCACCTCCGAGCGACGGCGCACGCCACGCTACCCGCGCAACCACACCAGCCGGGACATGAAACACTCAGGCCTGTCAGCCTGTGTGCACCGCTGCGGAGCATCCAGCGGAGGCGCCCGTCGTAGCCCGTGGCTCGGGAGTAGCCGGTACCGCCGACGAGGCTCACCAGACACGGTAGGTGAATGTCTGAGCACGTCCCCGGCACATACGTCCCCGGCCCCAACCGCGTCTACCACCTTGCTCACGCGCGAGCACCAGCGATATTGCCGCCATAGCCCCCGGGCCGACAACGTGCGCGTCCCATCCGAGCGGACGGCAGGCAAGTACCCGATATACCAAAGCTCACAAGAGCCCCAGCCCGAGGACTACCGGCCGCAGCGCCACACCCACGAAGACCACGGGATAAGGACAGGCCCTCTGTACCTGGCTCAGGCGACCACCGCGCTAGAAGTGACCCTCCCTGATCAACCTCTAACCAACTCCTCCGCTAGAGGAAGCCCGCCCCGGGCAGTGATAGACGCCACACCAGTCTAGGCTGCCGCCCGCCATCGCACCGCACCCCCCGACGAGGCGCTATCCCCGCGCAGTACGCCCGAGGGGAACCGGGAGCCAACCGCCGAGCCCACCGTCAGTCCCCGTCTTAACCGCGGCCTGAGGCAGCTCCTGGAGGACCCTCTCGGATCGAACCTCCCCGAGAGAGTCCAGCAGCCCTCGACGCACGCCCACCCGAGCGCCGCGGACCCGGACCCTGGTCAGCGCTGCCGCTCCTCGGGCAGCATCATCAGCCGCGAGGGTCCCGTCCTGTCCACGGCCGAACGCGACCGGCTCGTCCGCCGGGTCGTCGACGAGGCCCTCGGGCTCGGCATCCTCGAACCCCTCCTGGAGGACCCGACCGTCACCGAGATCATGGTGAACGGCCCCCGACCCAGGTCTTCGTCGAACGGGGCGGCGCCGCGTCGAGCCACGTCCCCGTGCGGTTCGCCTCGCACGAGCAGCTGATGCAGACCATCGAGCGGATCGTCTCGACGGTCAAACCGCCGGGTGGACGAGTCCCACCCCATGGTCGACGCCCGCCTCCCCAGCGGCGAACGCGTCAACGTCATCATCCCGCCCCCTCGCCCTCGACGGTGCCACCCTCACCATCCGCCGCTTCCCGCGCGTCTACACCCTGCGCGAACTCATCGGCATGGGCACGCTGGACGAGCCGACGCTCACGCTCCTCGCCGCTCTCGTCCGCGCCAAGTTCAACATCGTGATCTCCGGCCCCACGGGCTCCGGCAAGACCACCCTGCTCAACGCCCTCTCCGGGCTGATCCCCGAGGGCGAGCGGATCATCACGGTCGAGGACGCGGCCGAACTCCAGCTCCAGCAGGGCCATGTGATCCGGCTGGAGGCCCGCCCGCCCAACGTCGAGGGCAAGGGCCGCATCACCATCCGCGACCTGGTGCGCAACTCCCTGCGCATGCGCCCCGACCGCATCATCGTCGGCGAGGTCCGCGGCGGCGAGACGCTCGACATGCTCCAGGCCATGTCCACCGGCCACGACGGCTCGCTCGCCACCGTCCACGCCAACTCCGCCGAGGACGCGCTGATGCGTATGCGCACCCTCGCCTCCATGTCCGAGGTGAAGATCCCCTACGAGGCGCTGCGCGACCAGATCGACAGCGCCGTGGACTGCGTCGTCCAGCTCACCCGGGGGCCGGACGGCTCGCGGCGGATCACGGAGGTGGCGCTGCTGGACCCGGGCAACGACGTGGCCTACGGCGCGGAGTACCGGCTCGTCGCCGTCGTCCGCTTCGACGCCCTGCCCATGGGCGCGGACCGCGTCGTCCGCGGCTCGTTCGCCCACCTCCCCCTCCCGGACCGCGCCGTGGAGCGGCTGCGCCTGGCGAACGAACCGGTGCCGCAGGCGTTCGGCGTCGCCGCGCCACCGGCCGGACGGGCCGCGGGCCGGCACGCCGCCCCCGGACATCCGCGCAACCGGCCGACGTAGCGAGGCAACCGGACCATGGACCAACCCGCACTCCTGACCCTCGGCGCCACCCTCCTGGGCGGCGCGCTGGCCGTCGCCGGCGTACGGAACTGGCTGGCCGGACGGCAGCAGCACGCCGTCCTGGTGGAACGGCTGGCGGGCACCCCGGACGCCACCGGTCCCCGGCCCCGGCCGTTCGCCCGCTTCGACCGCCGGCTGCGTGCCACCCGGTTCGGCCGCCGCCTCGAACGGCGCATCGCCTCGACCGGACTCGCCGTCACCCCTGGCGACTTCACCCTCCGGACCCTGGCCGCGGCCGTCGTCCTGTGGATCGTGGCGGCCCTCGCCCTCGCGCCGTTCTTCGGGCCGATCGCCGCGGTCGTCACCGTCTGGACCGCCTCCGCCTTCCTCGGCCGGCAACGCCGCAAGCGCATCGAGAAGTTCATCAACCAGCTCCCGGAGCTCTCCCGCATCCTCGCCAACGCCACCCAGGCCGGGCTCGCCCTGCGCACCGCGCTCGGCATGGCCGCCGAGGAGATGGACGCCCCGGCGGGCGAGGAACTGGCCGCGGTGGCCGACCGGCTCGCCGTCGGCCACTCCGTCGACGACGCCCTGGGCGAGCTCGCCGAACGTCTTCCCTCCCGCGAACTCGTCGTGCTCGTCACGACCTTGGTTCTCTCCAACCGGGCCGGCGGCTCGGTCGTGCGGTCGCTGCGCAACCTCACCGAGACGCTGGAGGAGCGGAAGGAGACGCGGCGCGAGGTCCGCACCCAGCTGTCCCAGGTGACCGCCACGGCGTACGTCGTCCCGCTGATGGGGATCGGCACCCTCTTCCTCATGGACCGCATCGCCCCCGGTTCGATCGACCGGATGACGGGGACGGTGGTGGGCCAACTGGCCGTGGTCGGCGCCTTCGTGCTCTACGGCATCGGCTTCTTCCTCATCCGGCGCATGTCGCGCATCGACGTCTAGGGGGCCTCCGACGTGGGACTGCTGCTCGCCCTGCTGGCCGGCGCCGCCGTGGCCGGGGTCTGCTACGGCGTCGCCCTGTGCCGGGGCGGCGCGAAGCTGCCGCCGGACCTGGCGGTCGCCCTGGAGGTCGGGGCCACCCGCACCTCGGCCGTCGGCTCCGCCGTGGACCGGCTCGGCATGCGCGGGGCCCCGTTCGTCCTCCGCCTCATGGGCGAGCGGCGCGTCGCGCGGATCCGCACCCGCATCGACCGCGCGGGCAACCCCGGCGGCCTCACCGTGGACCGCTACGCGGCCCGCCGGGCGGTCTACGGCGCGCTCGGCTTCGGCGGCGCGCTGGTCATGGTGGCGAAAGGACAGTGGCTGGTGGCCCTGCTCCTCGTCGCCTTCGGGCTGTTCTGGATCGAGGTCGGCATCTGGGCCGCCGTCCGCGAGCGGCGCGTCGCGATCGAGCGCACGCTCCCCGACTTCCTGGACGTCCTCGCCGTCGTCGTGAGCGCCGGGCTGAGCTTCCGGCAGGCGCTCGACCGGGTCGCGGAGCGGTACGAGGGCCCCTGGGCCGACGAACTGCGCATCGCCCTGCGCCAGATGGACATGGGCGTCAGCCGCCGCGAGGCGTTCGAGGGCCTGCGCCGGCGCAACGACTCCGAGCAGGTCGCCCAGTTCGTCTCGGCCCTGCAGCAGGGCGAGGAGCTCGGCTCGCCCATCGTCGACACGCTCATGGACCTCGCCAACGACATGCGCCGCACGGACGCGCAGAACGCGCGGCGCCGGGCGGCGCGGGCGGTGCCCAGGGCGACCGTGATCATCACGACGTTCATGGTCCCGGGGACGCTGGCGCTGATGGTGGCGGGCTTCTTCCTCGGCTCGGGGGTGGACTTCGGGACGGTGACGGGGAGGTGAGCGGTCGGCCGCAAGCCGGGGCGCGGAAGCGCGAGTTGTGTGAAGGCCCTTCGCTTCTGCAATCAGTTGTGGGACAGTCGTCGACGCCCGGAAGCAACTGTCCGTCGGGGCGGATCGGGGCGGAGGTGCGACGCATGCTGCGCGGGATATTCCAACTTCCGTGCGACGGGGGAAAGATGAGGCGCGCGCACTGTTCCGCGCCTGCCGTTTGGGCGTACGTTTCCCGTGCGGCGAGTGACCGCGTGCTCACGCGGACGCACCCGCCGAGCCGCAACCGACCGGCCGCCCGCGGAGGGGAAGAGGATGGCGAAGCGCTTCTGGGACGACCGGGGGCAGACCTCGGTCGAGTACCTGGGCATCATCGCGGTGGTGGTGGCGATCGTGCTGGTGCTGACGACGACGGACTTCGGAACGGTGATCGCCAAGGCGATCATGGACCAGATCCACAAGATCACCTGAGTCGGGGCCGGGCGCGCGGCGACGCCGGGCAGGCGTTCCCGGCCTACGTCGTGGCCGTCGCGGGGCTGCTGTTCGTCGCCTTCGCGGTGTTCGCCGTGGGCATGGCCGGGGCGGCCAGGAACGGCGCCCAGTCGGCGGCGGACGCGTCCGCCCTCGCGGCGGCCCAGAGCTACCGGGACCAGGTGTTCGCCGGTTTCCTGCGGGACGCCGGCACGGCCGACGCGGGACGGCGCTGGCTCACCGGCCGGGCGGACCCGCCGGACACGGCGTGCGCCGAGGCGGACCGTCTCGCGGCGGGCAACGACGCCGACGACGAGGGCTGCCGGGTCACCACGGGACCCGGACCGGCCACTTCGTTCGAGGTGACGGTGCGGACGCGCAAGGCCGTCGGCAAGTCGGTCGTCCCGGGCACGGAGGACATCCACGCGCGGGCCGTGGCGCGGGCCGTCGTGGAACCGCGCTGCAGCCCGAAGCCGGGGGACGCCGCCCCGCTCCTCCTCGTGTGCGACGACGGGCGGCAACTGGCGGTCGATCCGCAGCACCTGGACCCCCTCCTCGACGCCAAGGCCCTGTTCGCCGTCCGGCTTGCCGCCACCGACCAGTGACCGACGAGTGAAGGAAGACGAGCGATGAGCCCAGGGAACCGGAGATTCGCGGCCATGGCCCTCCTGGTCCCGCTGGCCGCGGTGGCGGTGGGATGCGGCGGCGGGGACGGGGACGGGGGCAAGGACGACGGGGGCGGCGGCAGCGGGAGTTCGAAGCCGGTCGCGGACTCCAAGGACGCCGGACCGGGCGGCGGTGTCCTGGCGGAGCTCAAGGGCGCCAACGGCGTGGTGGTGACGATCAGTTCCGCCGTGCGCGACGGCGGGGGCTTCGTCACCGTCCAGGGGACGGTCACCAATCGCGGCAAGGCCGTCTTCGACGCGCTCGAATGGCGCTCCAAGGAGACCGGCGTGAAGTCGCGGTCCGCGATATCGGGGGCCTCGCTGGTCGACGACCGCAGCAAGAAGCGTTACCTCGTCCTGCGTGACACGGACGGCGAATGCCTGTGCACGACGGGCCTCACCAACATCAAGCCCGACGAATCCCGGCCCCTCTTCGCCCAGTTCCCGGCGCCCCCCTCGGACGTCACCGCCATCGGGTTCCAGATCCCCACCATGCCCGCCGTCCGCGTCAGGCTCTCGGGGTGACCCGATGACCCGCTTCCTGCCCGCCCTCGTCCTGGCCGCCACCCTGGCCGCCTTCGCGGCCGCCGCGCCGCCCGCCCACGCGTCCGGGCCCGGCGACCCCGCGAACACCGCCCCGCCCGTCCGGCTCGACCCCACCGCCCCCGGCCTCAAGCTGCGCAAGGGCGCGCGGCTCGCCCCCGGGCGCGTCCTCGACATCAAGTCCGTCGTCGAGACGGGCAGCGACGGCGGCGAGCGCCGCGAGGACACCAACGTGGACGTGACGTTCGCCCTCCAGACGGAGGTCCTCTTCGACAAGGACAGTGCCGACCTGGGCAAGGCGGCCGGGCAGCGCATCGGCGTGATCGCCGCGGAGGCCAGGCGGCAGCGCGCGACGACGATCCGCGTCTTCGGCTTCACGGACAACCTCGGCTCGGCCGACCACGGCATCGCCCTCTCCAAGGAGCGCGCGAACGCGGTGCAGCGCCGCCTCGCCCAGGAGCTGGGCTCGTCGACGATCGCGTACCAGATCCGGGGGTACGGCGAGGAGTACGCGATCGCCGACAACGCGACGGAGGACGGCCGCCGCAAGAACCGGAGGGTGGAGGTCAGCTTCCCGCGCGGGCGATGATGATCAAGCCAAGCCCACCGAGCAGAAGGATCCCCTTGCGCAAGCTCGTCTACTGCATCGCCTCCACCATCGACGGCCACATCGCGGGCCCCGACGGCGCGGACCCGACCGGCCCGGACGGCTTCTGGCCGGTCCCGGAGGACTACATCCGGCACCTCGTCGCCGAGTACCCGGAGATCCTCCCGGTCCACGCCCGCGCGGCGCTCGGCGTCACGGCCGAGGGGACGCACTTCGACACCGTCGTGGAGGGCCGCCGCACGTACGAGATCGGACTGAAGGCCGGCATCCCCGACGCGTACCCCCACCTGCGCCACCTGGTCTTCTCCCGCACCCTCGCCGAGGCCCCGGCCCCCGCCGTGGAACTCGTCGCCACCGACCCGGCGGAGAAGGTCCGCGAGCTCAAGCGGGAGCCCGGCAAGGACATCTGGCTCATCGGCGGCGGCGAGTTGGCGGCCGCCCTCTACCCGGAGATCGACCGCCTGATCATCAAGCTGGGCCCGCTGACGACGGGCACGGGCGTCCCGCTCTTCGCGCCGTCGGCCGGTTTCGCGCCGCGCGTGTGGGCGCTGTCCGGGCATGTGGCGATGGAGAGCGGCGCGGTGTTCCTGACGTACGACCCGGCCGAGGACGGGCAGAGCGCGTAACGCCTCGCGGGGCGTGCGGTCCGCGCGCCCCGCGTGCGCCCTCCCGATGCTCCCGTGTCCCTCCGTGCGCCCTTGCAGGCGGGGGCGCACCGGCGCGTTTCGCGTGGTTGGATTCCAGCCACGCGACTGTCGGAGCGGGGTGCGCGCGATGACGACCCAACGGCGCAACGAAATGCGCAAATCGATGCGCGACGAAATGCAGCAGGACGAGACGCGCAACGAGATTTCGGGCGGCAGTTTCCACGGCCCGGCGTTCCAGGCCGGATCCATCGGAAGCGTCCACATCGGTACGGGTGCGAAACCTCACGGGCCGCCCCCGGACCGGCTGACGCAGGTCAAGAGACGCCTGGCGGAGGAGGTGCGGCGGCAGTGGCAGGACGAGGCGCGGGCACAGGAGTTGCGCAGTCCCACGCCGTTGCGGCTGTGGTGGCGCGGGACCGAGCGGGCCGTGGCGGCGCCGGGCGCCGGCGGGCCGCGGCGCGGCGACCTGGACGGGCTCGTCGCGATGTTCCGCGAACTGCCGGTCAAACAGCTGGTGATCCTCGGCGAGCGGGCTCCGGCAAGACCGTCTCCATGATGCTGCTCACGCTCGGGCTGCTGGAGGCGTACGACGCCGAGGACCCGGTGCCGGTGCTGATGACGGCGTCCTCGTGGCACCCGCGCCGGGAGCACCCGTACACCTGGCTGGCCCGTCGGCTGGTACAGGCAGCACCCCTTCCTGGCCGACCGGCGGGAGTGCGGCCCCGACATGGTGACCCGGCTGGTGACCGGGGGGACATGTGCTGCTGATGCTCGACGGGCTGGACGAACTCCCTTCGGAGCAGCACGCGTTCGCGATCAAGGCGCTGGACCGTGCCGTGGGGGCGGGCGACCGGCTCGTGATCACCTGCCTCGCCGCCGAGTACGAGGCGGCCGTCGCCCGGAGCGACGGATCCTGACCAGGGCGGCCGTGGTGGAGATGGAACCGGTCGGCCTCGACCGGGCCGAGGAGTTCCTCACCGCCGACCGGCCGCCCGCCGACCGCCGCTGGCAGGACGTCCTGGCGCGGCTGCGCGCCCACCCGCGGTACCCGGACGTACCGCTGGCCCGGGCCCTGAGCAGCCCGCTCATGGTGGCGCTGGCCAGGGCGATCTACGCGCCGGCGGCCGCGGATCCTGCCGTACTGCTCGGGTTCCGTGACCGTACAGGCCGTCGAGGCCCATCTGCTGAGCGCCTTCCTCCCGGCCGCCTACGAGCCGCGCCCGCCGCCGCCCGGTACCGGGGGCCGGGCTCCGGCGCACTACGGCCAGGAACAGGCCCGCCAGTGGCTGGCGTTCGCCGCCCGGCACATGAACCGCACCGGACGCAGGACTTCGCCTGGTGGCAGGTGGCGACGGCCGTCCCGGGGAGTGTCCGGGGGCTGGTCATCGGCGTGGTCTCGGGGCTGGTGTTCGGAGCGATCGGCCACGCGGCGGGCGGCCCGGCGATCGCGTCGGTCTTCGGGGTCCCGTTCGCGCTGGCCGGATTTCTTGTACAGCTGGCCGCCCGCTGCAATCCGCCGACCCGGGTGGAGATCCGCTTCCGGGGCGCGGGCGGTTCCTTCCTCCTCCGTTCGGCCGTGGGCTTCGTGATCGGCATCGCGCTCGGCTTCGGGTTCGAACTCCCCTATGACAACGCCCTGATGCTGGGCCTGCCGTTCGCCCTGGCGATCGGGCTGCACGCCTGGCTGGCGGGTGCCCGTCGACGCGAAGAAGGTGTCGAGCCCCGGGCTCACGCTCCAGCAGGACCGCACGGCGACGCTGATGCTGGGGCTCTCCTTCGCGCTCTCCTTCGGCCTCACCTTCGGAACGGTCTTCGCCTACACGGATCCGTCGGCCTCGGGCTGGCCCGGGGCTCGGGCCGGTACACGGCCTCACGGTCAACGTGGTGTTCGTGCTCCCGGGCGCGCTGGCCGGCTGGACCGTCGGCCGCCTGTCGTACGGCCGTGGGGGCAGCCTCGCGTACGGCACCGCCGGGGCGGTCGTGAGCGGCGTCGTCTTCCCGCCGGCCGACGACCCCGGCTTCGCCTACGGGCTCGGCATCGCCTTCGGTCTCGCCTGCGGCCCTCGTCGTCGTACTCGGCCGCCCGTGGGGCGCGTTCGTCCTCGCGTGCGCCCTGCTGGCGCTGGCGGGCCGGCTGCCGTGGCGGCCGATGGCCTTCCTGCAGGACGCGCACCGCCGGGGCGTCCTGCGGCAGGCCGGGCGGCGTCCACCAGTTCCGGCACGCGCGGCTGCGCGCGACCATCTCGCGGAGGGGCGGGCGGGTCGGATCAGGGTGTGACGGGCACCGTCCATCGCTGGTCGCCGGCCCCGGTGCAGTCGCGGATCCGCAGGCGGGCGCCGGCGGCGGAGGGGGCCGGGGCGGGTCGGTGCAGTCATGGGGGGTCTTTCGTGTGCGTGCGTGGGGGAGCCTGTTCGGCGCGGTGATCATGCAGGGTCCGTCCCGAGTGGTCCAGGGGCTAAAGTCCCGTGCGCCGCAAGGTCGTTGCGGCTTTCCCGCAAATGTGGCGACCGGCGACGGCTTTGCCAAAACTTGGTGTATTTGGCCGGACATTCGGACCAGTGTCTTCCGCATCGCACACGACGATCGTTCGGTCCCGGCCCCGATCGCCGTTCCCCCCACGCTCAGAGGAGGAATCCGTCATGGCGGAATGCAGAAGACGGCGGTACGGCCGCCGGGTCCTGGCCCTGTCGGCCGCTGCCATGGGCATGGTGGCCGCCGCCGCCCATGCCCGCCTCGGCCGCCGATCTCAGTGTCAAGCAGATCATGGCCGACTGCGCCTCCGGCGAGGGCAAGTGCACCTTCAACGACCCGTCGTTCGGCACCGCCTACCTCGGTAACTACAAGCGGGTCTCCGACGAACTCCACAACTGCACCAGCTCGGACGCGACCCAGAGCATGACCTGGTCCGACACGGTCGGCTCCAGCGACACGGCCGGCGTGACCATATCCGTCGGCGGCAAGATCGAAGGCATCGTCGACGTCAGCGTGCAGGCCAACTACAGCCACACCTGGAACAGTTCGCACTCCGAGTCCAGCTCCCTGGGGATGACCGTCAAGCCGGGCGAGGTCGGCTGGATCTCCCGCGCCCAGGTGATGCGGGGACGTGTCCGGCACCTGGCAGACCCACTACGACGACCCCAAGGCGGGCCACTACTACTGGTACGTCAACGACACGATCACCGGCCCCGCCCCCAACGGGACCGACGGTGTGCACAACGCGGTCGTCGTGAAGACCCGTCCCATGACGAGCGCGGAGAAGTCGTCCTGCTCCACGCGGAAGGCGAAGGTCTTCCGGGCCGCGAACTGACGCACGGCGCACCGCCGCCGGCCGGGACCGCCCCGCCGGCCCCCTGACCGGCCGTGCCGACACACCCCCGATCTGTACGGCCGTACGGCCCGGCTCGCCTCCCTGATCCCCCCTCGGGGCGGGCCGGGCCACCCCTTGCCCAGGGTGCCCGCCACATGAACCACTTCACCCCCACCACTTCACCCCCCACCACCTCGCCCCCCACCGCTTCACCGTCGGCTTCGACCTCGACCTCACCCTCGTCGACACCCGCCCCGCCGTCCGCGCCGCGTATGCGGCCCTGGCCGCGGCCACCGGTACATACATCGACGTCGACGTGGCCGCCGGACGCGTCGACCTGCCGCTGGAAACAGGAGTTGCGCGACTGGTTCCCGGAGGACCGGGTCCCCTGGGCGCGCGACGTCTGCGTAACGGGCCATCCGCGGCACGGCATCACGCTCTCGCCCGCCATGCCGGGCGCCCGCGAGGCCGTCGGCGCCGTCCGGGCCCTGGGCGGCCGGACCCTGGTCGTCACCGCCCGGCACTCGCGCATCACCCGTCTCCATCTCGGCCACCTCGGCATCGAACCCGACGTCGTCGAGGGCTCGTTGTGGACCGAGGGCAGGGCCGCCGCCTGCGCCGCTACGGTTGCCACCGTCCACGTGGGCGACCACGTCGGCGACGTGCACTGCGCACGGGCGGCCGGAGCGCTGTCGGTGGGCGTCGTCGGCGGCGTCTGCGGCGCGGAGGCGCTGCGCTCGGCGGGGGCACAGGTGATCCTGCCCGGTCTGGGGCACTTTCCCGGGTGGCTGCACGGGTACCTCACCGGGCTCCTGAACTCGCCCGGCGCGTGGTGGGGTTGCGGAAGCGAATCCCGCGACCACTGTGGTCGACAACCCTGTGATCGATCACATATCTCCGCCCCAGCCCCTCAGGCCCTACCGTGGAACCCCGCCACCCTCCCCGGAGGCACTGTGACCCGCGCTCGTACCGCCGACCTCATCGACACCCAGGACCCCGCTCCTGCGCCGAGCTCGGCTCGCCCGCTGTACGCGGCGCTGCTGACCCGGCCGCCGAGGACGTCCGGGCGGGGCGGGTCCCTGCGCCGACGCCGTCGCGCCGCTGGAGGGCGCGCCCGGACCGGCGGCCGTGGGACTGCGGCTGCTCGGCGCCGTGCACGCCCTGGTGCTGCTCGGGAAAGCGCCGGACCTGGCCGTGCACTACACGGGGGCGCCGGTGGGACGATCCGGGCGCCGCGTGGGAGCCGTTCCGCCGGGCCGTGGCGGAGCACCCGGACCACATCGCGGGGTGGATGCGGCGCCCGCCGCAGACCAACGAGGTCGGCCGGGCGAACCAGTTGATCGCCGGCCTGCTGGCGGTGACCGACGCGCTGGGGCTGCCCGAACCGCCGCCGGTGCGGCTGCTGGAGCTGGGGGCCAGCGCGGGGCTGAACCTGCGGGCGGACCGGTTCCGCGTCCGGGCGGGGCCCGGCGGACGGGAGTTCGCCTGGGGCGACCCCGGATCACCGGTCGTGCTGGACGGTGCCTGGCGGGACGGCGCCCCGCCGCCCCGCCTCGCGACGGCCGCCGCCCGCGTCCCCGCGCCGGTCGTCGTCGAACGGCTCGGCTGCGACGTCGATCCGCTGGACCCGCTCGATCCCGCGGACGCCCTCGCCCTGCGCGCCTACCTCTGGCCCGACCTGCCCCACCGGGCGGAACGCCTCGCGGGCGCACTGGCCCTCGCCCGCGAGGTGCCCGCCCGGGTGGTGCGGCAGGGCGCCGCCGACTTCCTCGCCGGAACCGAACTGCGCCCCGGGACGCTGACCGTGGTCTGGCACTCGGTGATGCGCCAGTACGTGCCGCCCGCCGAGTGGTCCCGGGCCGAGGCGGAACTCGACCGGCTCGGGAGGGCCGGGCGCGGGCCGGGGAGCGGGTGGTTCGCGCACCTGGCGTTCGAGCCGCGGCGGGTCGGGGGAGTCCACCGGTTCGTGCTGACCGCCCGCCTCGGCGACGGGCCGCAGGAGGTCCTCGCCGAGGCCCACCCCTGGGGCCTGGACGCCCGGGCGACGGAGACCACCGCGCTCGACGGATGACGGCCGGCCGCGCCGTGTCGTCGCGTCCCTCGCGAACTCCCCGCCCCGCGCGGCAGGATGGCCCTCCGGGGTCCTGGTGGCGGGTGAGGGGGACGGTGGGTGAACGGCGGGTGGGCAGGCCTGCGGGCGGTCGCGGCCCTGGGGGCGCTGACCGTGACGGCCGCGGCGTCCCCGGCGCGGGCCGCCGATGTGACGGGGACGGGGAGGCCGACGGCGTACCGGACGGCCCCGGGGGCGCAGGCGGTCCGCGGCGCGCCGGAGGGCGCGGCGGACGGGCCGCTGCTGGAGGCGGGCGAACGGACCTATACGGACAGCCTCGCGCCCGGCGAGCACAAGACCTACCGCGTGCGGCTGGACGCCTCCTCCGACGCGTACGTCTCGGCGGTGGCCGCGCCCCGGCCCGGCAGCACGATGGGCCTGCGCGACGGGATCGACGTGTCGCTGCGCGCCGCCGACGGCACCCCGTGCGGCCCGGCGCGGCACCGCTCGTTCCTGTCGGAGGGCGGCGCGTACCCGCTCGCCGACCATGCGGAGCGCCTCGCCGGTGGAGGCGGGGGCGGGGCGTGCGGGGCGGCCGGCACCTATCGGTTCGTCGTCGCGCGCGGGGACGCCGACGGGGGCGATCCGGCGCCGGTGGCGCTGGAGTTGAAGCACACGAGCGGGCACCCGGCCGCCTCCTCCCCGGTACCCGACTCCGGCCCGGGGAGCTGGAGTTCGCAGCCGCCCTCCACGTCGTCCGGTCCCGTCCACGAGGTCGCCGGCGGCAGCGGGTTCAACGACGCGGCGCAGGTGCGCGGCGGTACGTGGCGGGACCGGCTCCGGCCCGGCGAGACCCGCTTCTACCGCGTCGCCGTCCCGGCCGGCCAGCAGCTGTTCGCGAAAGCGACGTTCGGGAAGGCGTCCGGGCCCTATGTGGCCAACGGGGTGCGGCTGGGCCTGAACGACGCGGCCCGCGGCCATGTGATGAACCGGACCGACGGGTACGGCGGGCAGCCCGCGACCGTCGCCCTGGCCACCCCGCCGGCCGCCGGGCCGGGCGCCCTGCGGGGCGGGGAGGCGGAGCGCGGTATGGGCCGGGCGGGGGTCGTACTACCTGCAGGTCAGCCTCAACGGGAAGGCGGCGGGCGGCCGTTCGGACCCGGTGCCGGTCCGGCTGGCGATCGACCTCGCGCCCGCCCGCAAGGACGCGGGGGGCGGATGCTCTGCCGCGCATCCTGAGCGGTCGGCCGACGGCGGCGCACGGCGGTGCCGCGGGCGGCGGAGGATGGCTGCGTGTCCTGGGGTACGCGGGCGTCGGCACCGGGACGGCGCTGCTGCTGGGGCTGGGGGGATGGATGCTGCTGGCGCGGCGGGCGACCGGCCGGTAGCCCCTATTCCGCTCCCTGCTCCGTCCCGATGCGGAGCCTTGCGCCCCTGCGCAGCCCCCACCGCGCCATGGCCCCGGCAGCCGCCTCCAGGACGTGGCGGGCCCGCGGGCGCGGCGCGCCGAGCCGGTGGGGGGCCATGGTGCGCACGGCGAGGACGGTCAAGTCCCGGTCCAGATAGGCGACGTCGATCGGGAAGCGCATCCCGAAGGTGTGCACCGAGCTCGCCGGGGTGAGCAGCAGGGCGCCGTCGATCCCGTCGCGCCCGAGGAGACCCCGGGTGCGGGCGCGGTACGAGGCGGCGATCTCGACGGGGACGGGGGCCCGGGCCGATTCCTCTCCGCACACCGCGAGTTGGGAGTGGCCGTCGTGCCATACGGGCATGGTGGGCCTTTCGGGAAATCCGAGGGTGACCACGTTATCCACCGTCGCCGGGTTGTCCACAGGGCCCGGCGCGCCGGGCGGAGGATCCGTAACCTCGGCCCATGGACTGGTGGTTGATCGTGGCGGCCGTGACGGCCGGGCTGTACGGCGCCCTGGCCGGGACGCTGGTGCCGCACGCCCTGTACCGGCTGTCCGTCGAGCCGGGGGAGGCGTGGCGGGCGTCGGCCCCGTGCGGCCACGCGCTCGGCGGCTGGGCGGGCCGCGCGCGGTGCGCGGCCTGCGGGGGGAGGTACGGCCCGGGCGCGCTGTGGCCGGCCGCCGCGACGGCGGCGGCGTGCGCGGCGACCGCGGCCGCGGTGGGGGTGCGCCCGGAGCTGGTGGTGTGGCTGCTGGCGGTGCCGGTGGGCGTGCTCCTGGCGGGAGTTGACCGGGCGGTGCGCCGACTGCCGGACGTGCTGACGCTGCCGCTCGCGGCCGGGACGGCGGCCCTGCTGGGCGTGGCGGCGACGCTGCCGGGGGCGGCCGGCTCGTGGCCGGGGGCCCTGCTGGGCGGCGCGGCGCTCGGCGGGGCGTACCTCCTGCTGTTCCTGGCGCACCCGGCCGGGATGGGCTTCGGCGACGTGAAGCTGGCGGCCGGCCTGGGCTGCGCCCTGGGCTGGTACGGCTGGGGGGCGCTGATATGCGGCGCCCTCGCCGGGCTGCTGCCGGCCTCGGTGTACGGGGCGTGGCTGATGCTGACCCGCAGGGCGGGCCGGGGGGCCACGATGGCGCTGGGCCCGTTCCTGGTGGCCGGGGCCTGGCTGGGGGTGCTGGCGGGCGGCTGGGCCGTACGGCCGTGAGGACGCTCCGGGGCCGCACGGTGTCCTGCGGGGTCCCGATCCCCCGGGGCCCGGGGTCCCTGGGGGAGGCCAACCGGTTCGGATCAGGCCGGATCGGGCCGGACCCGTCCGGATGCGTCCGGACCCGCCCGGATGGGATCGGAGCGGTGCAGTTCGTACGGCGCGGTGAGCGACGAAAACGTCACGGAGCAGTACCGGCGTCAAGTCGGCGATGACTTTGCGCAACATTTTCGACGAATCTCGGAGGTGTTTCCGGAGGCGGCGACCGGATGGCCGGTTCTACACCGTAGGCCCAGCGCTGGAGCGGTTTTGCGGGGGTTCGGGAAGGTGCCCGGGGGCCTGTTTTCAAGATCAACTAGCCCTTTGGGAGTCAGTATCCCGCGCCGTGTCACCCCTGTCGATGCATGAAGTACCCCCTCCGACCGGTTATGGTGGAAACCCCCCCTCGGGCCGGTCCGTATCCCCCCCACGGACCGGCCCGTTTTTCTTGGGGCGATGTCACTCTCCGTAGGAATCCGTGCGACTCCGCGCAGGTATCGCGCAGGTATGCCCTCGGTCCGTACGGATCCGTACCTGGTCCGTACCGGTCCGCGTCCGGTCCGTTCCGGAACGGGCTAGGAGTCGCCCCGCCGGGCCCAGATGTTGACCCCCTCCGTGCTCACGGCGAGGGAGTCGATCTCGGCCAGCTCCTCCTTGGAGAGCTCCGGCCCGTTCAGCGCGGCCACGTTGGCCTCCAGCTGGCCCACGCCGGACGCCCCGATCAGGGCGGACGTCATGCGCTCGTCCCGCAGCACCCAGGTCAGGGCCAGCTGGGCGAGGGACTGGCCGCGCCGGGCGGCGATCTCGTTCAGCCCGCGCAGCCGGCGGACGACGTCCTCCGTGAGCAGCGCCGGGTCCAGCGACTTGCCCTGCGCGGCGCGCGAGCCCTCCGGGACGCCGTGCAGGTACTTGTCCGTGAGCAGCCCCTGCGCCAGGGGCGCGAAGGCGATGCAGCCCATGCCCTCCTCCTCCAGGGCGTCGAGCAGCGCATCGTCCTCGATCCAGCGGTTGATCATCGAGTAGGAGGGCTGGTGGATCAGCGCCGGGACGCCCATCGCGCGCAGCAGCCGGGCCGCCTCCCGGGTCTGCTCGGCGCCGTAGGACGAGACGCCGGCGTACAGCGCCTTGCCCTGCTGGACGGCGGACGCCAGGGCGCCCATCGTCTCCTCCAGCGGCGTGTGGGGGTCGAAGCGGTGCGAGTAGAAGACGTCCACGTACTCGACGCCCATGCGGGCCAGCGACGCGTCGAGCGACGAGAGCAGGTACTTACGCGAGCCCCACTCCCCGTACGGCCCGGGGTGCATGAGATATCCGGCCTTTGTGGAGAGCACCAGCTCGTCGCGGTACGGCCGGAAGTCCTGCGCGAACAACTTGCCGAAGTTCAGCTCGGCGGAACCGGGCGGCGGGCCGTAGTTGTTGGCCAGATCGAAATGGGTGACGCCCAGGTCGAAGGCGCGGCGCAGAATGGCGCGCTGGGAGTCGAGGGTGCGGTCGTCCCCGAAGTTGTGCCAGAGTCCCAGGGAAACGGCGGGAAGCTTGAGGCCGCTCCGGCCGCTGCGCCGGTACTCCATGGAGTCGTAGCGCGTTTCGGCCGCGAGGTAGCGCGAATCGGTCATGTGGCCACTGACTATCACGCTCCGGTGACAGGCCGAGTTGGGTTCCCGCGACACGCTGGCAGTAATGTGGCGCCCTCGGGCGACCGCGATGTGGCGGAGCACCGCAGTGGCATGGAGGGGCTGGAAACGTGAAGTTGCGCGACCTGGTGTACAGGCTCTACGCACGCCGGGTGGAAGGCCGCCTCGACCATGCCCAGGTCCCCAAGCACATCGGTGTCATCCTCGACGGCAACCGCCGCTGGGCCCGCGCCGACGGCCGGACCACCGAGCAGGGGCACCAGGCCGGCGCCGACAAGATCAGCGAACTGCTCGGCTGGTGCGAGGAGACCGACGTCGAGGTCGTCACCCTCTGGCTGCTCTCCACCGACAACCTCGACCGGCCCGCCCAGGAGCTCAAGCCGCTCCTCGGCATCATCGAGAACACCGTCCGCGGCCTCGCGGCGGACGGCCGCTGGCGCGTCCACCACGTCGGCCAGCTCGACCTGCTCCCGCCCGAGACGCAGTCCGTGCTCAAGGAGGCCGAGCAGGACACCCTCGGCGTCAAGGGAATACTGGTCAACGTCGCGGTGGGCTACGGCGGGCGGCAGGAGATCGCCGACGCGGTCCGCTCGCTCGTCCTCGAAGCCGCCGACGACGGCTCGACGTTCGAGGAACTGGCCGAGCGCGTCGACGTCGACCACATCACCAAGCACCTCTACACGCGCGGCCAGCCCGACCCGGACCTGATCATCCGCACCAGCGGCGAACAGCGGCTGTCCGGCTTCATGCTGTGGCAGAGCGCGCATTCCGAGTACTACTTCTGCGAGGTCTTCTGGCCGGCCTTCCGCAAGGTCGACTTCCTGCGCGCACTGCGTGACTACGCGGCGCGCCACCGCCGTTACGGCTTCTGACTTCTGGGCGGTCCGCCCGAACGCCCGCCCGACGGCGCGTGGTTATGCGGCGCATGTCCGCCGGCACCGCCCGCCGCCGACGCGCCCGGGCCCGCTCCTCCGCACGGACCGTCACCGCCCGCGCCCCGCATGTGCGCCGGTCGATTGCCCGGTGCCCGTGGCGGCCGCCACGGCCCACGAGCCGCACAGAGATCAATCGTTCACCTGCTCGTCGCATATGCCGTTGCATGGTCAAGCGCTTCGGCGGGAATATCCCTTCCAGGCCGACGGTCGGCCCAATGACCGTCGCTCTGCCAGCGGACGGCATGGGGCCGTCCGCCCGGGAGGCCCTTTGCACCATGGACGAGGCCCGCGTCGGCCGGGCAGTGCGGCCCGGCCCCCGGGGTCCGCCGTGTGCGCGAACGCGGCACGCCGCCGAAGGGCTTGCCCCCCGGACTTCCCCGCGACCCAGTCGCGTCCACACCTCTCCCCGAGGGGGTTCGTGCACCCGTGGTGACCAGCAAGAAGCGCCGTGAGAACGACCGGCGCACCTATGTCCTCGACACCAGCGTCCTGCTGGCGGATCCAGGCGCGATGTGCCGCTTCGAGGAGCACGAGGTCGTGCTGCCCGTCGTCGTGGTCACGGAGTTGGAGGCCAAGAGGCATCACCCGGAGCTCGGTTACTTCGCCCGCAAGGCGCTGCGCCTGCTGGATGAGTACCGGGTGCAGTTCGGCCGGCTCGACGCGCCCCTCCCCATCGGGGAGCTCGGCGGCAGCCTGCGGGTCGAGCTGAACCACTCCGACCCGGGCATACTCCCCGTCGGCTTCCGCCTGGGGGACAACGACTCGCGCATCCTGGCGGTCGCCCGCAATCTGCAGGCCGAGGGCTATGACGTCACCGTGGTCTCCAAGGACCTGCCGCTGCGCATCAAGGCGTCGTCGGTGGGTCTGGCCGCCGAGGAGTACCGGGCCGAGCTGGCCATCACGGACTCCGGCTGGACCGGGATGGCGGAGCTGACCGTCACCGCCGGAGCAGGTGGACGAACTCTTCGCCGCCGAACGGGCATACGTGCCGCAGGCGGCCGAACTCCCCGTCCCACACCGGCCTCGTGCTGCAGTCCGGCCGGGGCAAGGCGCTGGGCCGCGTGACGGCGGACGGCTCGGTGGCGGGCTGGTGCGCGGCGACCGGGAGGCGTTCGGCATCCACGGGCGCAGCGCCGAGCAGCGCATCGCGCTGGACCTGCTGCTGGACCCGGAGGTCGGCATCGTCTCGATGGGCGGCCGGGCGGGGACGGGCAAGTCGGCGCTGGCGCTGTGCGCGGGGCTGGAGGCGGTGCTGGAGCGCCAGCAGCACCGCAAGGTGATGGTGTGTTCCGGCCGCTGTACGCCGTGGGCGGGCAGGAGTTGGGGATACCTGCCGGGCAGCGAGGCGGAGAGAAGATGAGCCCGTGGGCCCAGGCCGTCTTCGACACCCTCTCGGCGGTGACGACGGCGGAGGTGATCGACGAGGTCGTCGGGCGCGGGATGCTGGAGGTCCTGCCGCTCACCCACATCCGGGGCCGGTCGCTGCACGACGCGTTCGTGATCGTCGACGAGGCCCAGTCGCTGGAACGAAACGTTCTTCTCACCGTTTTGTCCCGGATCGGCGCCAACTCGCGGGTGGTGCTCACCCATGACGTGGCGCAGCGCGACAACCTCCGGGTCGGCCGCTACGACGGGGTGGTCGCCGTCGTGGAGAAGTTGAAGGGGCATCCGCTCTTCTCCCATGTGACGCTGACGCGTTCGGAGCGTTCGCCGATCGCGGCGCTGGTGACCGAGATGCTGGAGGACGGCCGCATCTGACGGTGCGCCGACGGAAGGGCGCCGGGAACGGCGTGGCGCGCGGCAAAGTCGAGCGAGCTTAGCCGCGCGCCTTCGTGCGTCACCGCATTTTCCGGAAATCCTGTCGGGTAAACGGGATGTGACCTTTCCCACGCAACGGAGAATTGCCTACGGGCGTGCGCGTCGGGCAGAGTCTGGGTCCTGTCAGGCCCCCGCATACGGCACTTGCTCCCCAGAGGGCGTGCGGTACCACCAACTCAACAGCGTCGCCGTATGCCGCCCGCGTATCGTGCGGACCTCCTTTCCGGAGGCCCCCGCCCGGGCCCGTGCCTCCGGTGACCGCCCGGTCCCGCTCCGCGGGTCCGGAGCAAGCGGAGGCCAGCGCAAGGGGCGCGATCGCGTCCGCGAGGTCACCTTGCGCGGGCGATGCTGGAAGGAAAGCGTGTGAGCCGGATCTCCGTCCGGGGATTCGCCGTGGCCTCCGCCACCGCGGTCACCACCGTAGGCGCCGTCGTGGGCGTCGCCAGGGCGACGAACAGGGCAAGACGAACCACGGGGTCGAGGCGACCGCCGCCGAGACGACGCTCCTCGCGGACATCCCCTCCGGGCAGAACGTCCAGGTCCAGACCGCTTCGCTGACCCAGCAGGCGGACACCCAGACCGGTGTGGCCCGGACCGCCGCCAAGAAGGAGGCGGAGGAGGCCGCGCGCCAGCAGGCGCGCCGAGGACGCCACCGCCAAGAAGGAGGCGGTGGGAGGAGGCGAAGAAGAAGGAAGCCGAGGAAGAGGCCAAGAAGAAGGCCGAGGCGGAGCGCGAGAAGAAGGAAGAGGTCGCGAGCCGTTCGGCCCGCGCCGACGGCGACTTCCCCGTCAAGGGTTCGTACTCCGTCGGCGAGATCCAGGCCATGGCCCGGCAAGATCGTGCCGGCCGACCAGTGTTCCAGTGCTTCAGGCAACATCGGTGAACAACGAGAGCAGCTGGGACTACACGGCCACCAACGCCTCCTCCGGTGCCTACGGTCTCGTCCAGGCGCTGCCCGGGCACGAAGATGGAGTCCGCGGGCTCCGACTGGCGCACCAACCCCGCCACCCAGATCAAGTGGGGGCTCAGCTACATGAACGAGCGGTACCACACAGCCCCATGTGGCGCCTGGTCGTTCTGGCAGGCCAACCAGTGGTACTGAGCCCTTAGAGCTCCAGGAGAGCCCCCGACCTCAACCGGTCGGGGGCTTTCTTCGTCCTACCCGAGGAAACCTTTCGACCTCGAACGTCCGACCCCGGGTACGGTTCATCGAGGATGACCACGGGGGCATGCGGGGGTAGAGGAAGAGAAATGTCCAGATTGCCACATTGGCTCGACAACGTGGGGTCGGGCCTGACGCGGCTCTCTCCGACGGCTGGAGGAGCGCAAGGCGCGCGCCGAGGCGGAGGAGGCCCTGCCCGACTGGGCGCGGCCGGCCCCCGGCGAGGACGCCGCGGCCGAGCCCGCCCAGGAGCCCGTACCCCCGGTGGACCCGCCGTCCGACGCGCCCGCGGCGCCGGTGACCCCGCATGTGCCCCGCGCCCCGACCCGGTCGCCGCCGTCCCGTGGGGGCGTGCGGGTCGCGGCCGAGGCCGGCTGGCGGCTGCTGGTGCTTGCCGGAACGCTGTGGGTGCTGATGCGCGTCATCAGCGCGGTGCAGCTGGTGGTGCTCGCCTTCGTCGCGGGCCTGCTGATCACGGCGCTGCTCCAGCCGACGGTCGCCGCGCTCAAACGGCGGGGCGTGCACCGGGGTCTGGCCACGGCGATGACCTTCATCTCGGGCTTCGTGGTGATGGGCCTGGTCGGCTGGTTCGTGGTGTGGCAGGTGATGGGACAACACCGAGGACCTGTCGGAGCAGCTCCAGACCGGTCTCACGAACCTGAAGGACTGGCTGCGCACCAGCCCGTTCCACGTCACCCAGGATCAGATCAACAACATCACGGACAACCTCACCAAGGCCCTCAAGTCCAACACCGAGGAGATCACCTCGGCCGGCATACAGGGCGTCCAGGTGATCATCGAGACCCTGACCGGCATCGTGCTGGCGATGTCACCACCCTCTTCCTGCTCTACGACGGGCCGAAGATCTGGCGCTGGGATGCTCAAGCTGGTGCCCGGCGCGGCGCGCGAGGGCTGTGGCGGGCGCGGGTCCGCGTGCGTGGGCGACCCTCACCGCCTATGTGCGCGGCACGGTGCTGGTGGCGCTGATCGACGCGATCTGCATCGGCGTCGGGCTCTACTTCCTCAAGGTGCCGATGGCCGTGCCGCTGGCCGTCTTCATCTTCCTCTTCGCGTTCATCCCGCTCGTCGGCGCGGTGATCTCCGGAGCGCTGGCCGTGGTGGTCGCCCTGGTGACGCAGGGTCCCTTCACCGCCGCGATGGCGCTGGTGGTCGTGCTCGCGGTCCAGCAGATCGAGGGGCACGTGCTCCAGCGTTCATCCTCGGCCGGGCGGTGCGCGTCCACCCGCTGGCGGTCGTCCTGTCGGTCGCGGCGGGCGGGCTGGTCGCGGGCATCGGCGGCGCGGTCGTCGCGGTGCCGCTGGTGGCGGTCACCAACACGGTGGTCGGGTACCTGCGGGCGTACGGCCGGGGCGAGGTCCCGGGCGAGAAGGTCTGAGCACGGACATACGACGGCGGCCCGCCGACCTGGAGAGGTCGGCGGGCCGCCGTCGTATGTGACGCGGGTGGCCGGATCAGCCGGCGAGCACGGCCTCGGCGTCGAGGGTCGCGCCGACCGCCTGCAGCACCGCGGCGATCTTGAAGGCTTCCTGGATCGTCTCGCGGTCCACACCGGCCTTGCGCAGCACCTGCTCGTGCGAGTCGAGGCACATGCCGCAGCCGTTGATGGCCGAGACGGCCAGGGACCACAGCTCGAAGTCGACCTTCTCCACGCCCGGGGTTGCCGATGACGTTCATCCGCAGACCCGCGCGCATCGTGCCGTACTCCGGGTCCGACAGCAGGTGCCGGGTGCGGTAGTAGACGTTGTTCATCGCCATGACCGCGGCGGGCCGCCTTGGCGGCGGTGTACGCCTCGGGCGAGAGGTTCGCCTTCGCCTCGGGCTCCAGCTCGCGCAGCACGATCGGCGAGCGGGTCGCGATCGCGCAGGAGAGGACGGTGCCCCACAGCTGTCTGCTGCGGCAGGTCGGAGTTGCCGATGACGAGCCCAGGTTGAGCTTCAGGTCCTTGGCGTAGTCCGGTATCGCGGACTTCAGTTCATCGAGCGCCATGGTGAGTCAGCTCACTCGCCCGCGAGGAGCTTGACCGCGTCGAGGGTGTCCTCGCCCTTGTTCCAGTTGCAGGGCACAGCTCGTCGGTCTGCAGGGCGTCGAGGACCGCAGGACCTCCTTGGGGTTACGGCCGACGGAGGAGCCGGCGGTTCACCATGACGAACTGGATCTCGTTGTTCGGGTCCACGACGAAGACGGCGCGCTGGGCGTAGCCGTCCTCACCCTCGACGCCGCAGGCGCGCATGAGCTCGTGCTTGGCGTCGGCCAGCATCGGGAAGGCAGGTCGCGCAGGTCCTTGTGGTCCCTTGCGCCAGGCGTGGTGCACGAACTCGGAGTCGCCGGAGACGCCGAGGATCTGGGCGTCACGGTCGGCGAACTCGTCGTTCAGCTTGCCGAACGCGGCGATCTCGGTCGGGCAGACGAAGGTGAAGTCCTTCGGCCAGAAGAAGACGACCTTCCACTTGCCCCTCGTAGGTCTTGTGGTCGATCTGCGCGAAGGCCTTGTCCGCGTCGAGGTCCACACAGGCGGTCAGGTCGAACTCGGGGAACTTGTCACCGACAGTGAGCACGCGCTCTCCTTGCAGCGAAGAAAGTCCCTGTTCGTGGACTTTCTGGGGGTTGGACTGGCAACAGCCTGCCACAGGAGGGATTGATAGCGGAAATAGCTACACTGAGTGGTGTTGATTGGTGGTGTTTATCGATGAAGCCGTCCATAGTCCCCGAGGGGTCCGCACCGGAGCCCATGGACCGCCGCACGGGTGGCCTGAAGTCACCGTCCCCCCGGCCCCGCCAGCCCAGTCTGGCGCAGCTGAGGGCGTTCGCGGCCGTCGCCGAGCATCTGCACTTCCGGGACGCTGCCGCCGCGATCTCCATGAGCCAGCCCGCGCTCTCCGGGGCCGTGGCCGCGCTGGAGGAGGCGCTGGGGATTCAGCTCTTCGAGCGTACGACGCGGAAGGTGCTGCTCAGTCCCGCGGGTGAACGGCTCGCGGTGCGCGCCCGTACGGTGCTCGACGCGGTCGGCGCGTTCATGGAGGAGGCGGAGGCGGCGCGGGCGCCCTTCACCGGCGTCCTGCGGCTCGGAGTGATCCCCACCGTGGCGCCGTACCTCCTGCCCACCGTCCTCCGCCTCGTCCCACGACTCCTATCCGGACCTCGACCTCCAGGTGCACGAGGAGCAGACGTTCTCCCTGCTGGACGGGATCACCTCGGGGCGGCTGGACCTGCTGCTGCTCGCGGTGCCGGCCGGGGCGCCCGGGCTCGTCGAACTCCCGCTGTTCGACGAGGACTTTGTCCTCGTCACCCCCCGCGGTCACACCCTCGCGGGCCGCGCCGACCTCCCGCGCGAGGTGCTGCGCGATCTGGACCTGCTGCTCCTGGACGAGGGCCACTGCCTGCGCGACCAGGCCCTGGACATCTGCCGCGAGGCGGGCCGCGTCCCCGGCGGCCCGGTGACGACGAGCGCCGCCGGACTGTCGACCCTGGTCCAACTGGTCGGCGGCGGAATGGGGGTGACCCTGCTGCCGGACACGGCCGTGGACGTCGAGGCCACCCGCGCCGTGGGCCTGTCCACGGCCCGCTTCACCGGCCCGGCGCCGTCGCGCCGCATCGCCCTCGCGATGCGCTCGGGGGCGGCGCGGCAGGGGGAGTTCGAGGAACTGGCGGAGGCGCTGCGGGGGGTGCTGGGCGGGCTGCCGGTGCGGATCGTGCGCTGAGGCCGTGATCAGCTGCGCCGGCCCGCCCTCTTGAGGATGTCGGCCACGTCGAGTTCGATCTCCGCGCCGATCGAGGTGGGCAAGACGGCCCGGTCGCCGGAGGTGTAAATGCGGTGGTTGTTGAACTCGTTGGCGAACGGCTCGGTCAGCACATGCAGGCATTGCTTCTTGCGGTCGACGATGACGTAGACCGGGATCTTGGCGATCGCGTACGCGATGACCTTGGTCCTGATGTCCTGGAGGTAGTTGGTCGAGGTGACTTCGAGGACCATCCGGAAGGCGGCCGGGTCGTAGTAGGTCTTCTCGACAGGGTGTCTTTCGGCGTCGGCGTCGACGATGGCGAGGTCCGGGATGGCGTGGTCGAAAGGCCCGTCCGGGAGCCAAACCCCCACGCCCTGAACTACGAGTGTCTCCTCGGTCTCCGCGGAGCTGAAGGCGAGGGTGAGGCCGGTCAAGGCCCGCGCGTGGCGCAGGTCCGGTGGTGGTGTCACAACGATCGATCCCCCCAGGATCTCGACGCGGTAGCCGGGAATCCTTTCGGCAAGCTCCTCGGCCTCGTCAAGCAAGGTCGGCTCGCCGTGATCGCAGGAGCGCTCGACTGCTGCGGCGGACATGGGTGCCTCCTGACGGCCGGTTGTCGAGACCATCATCGTAGGCCGGGCCGCGCCCTTCCTGCCGTACGCATGGGTGTTCACCCATGCGTGGGTTCGGGCGCGCACAAAGGCCCGGCCCTTCTCAGCTCACGTGATAAAGGCCGGGCCGATGACCGCCCTACTCCGTCCGCAGCCCCTCCGGCCGCATCATCCTCACCAGCGCCGGCAGGCTCGCCAGCGTCACGGCCACGATCACGCCGGCGCCCGCGCCGGCCATCGGCCAGAACGCCCACCAGTCCAGCACCCGGGACCTCACCACCTGGAGGATGGTCCAGCCCAGCGCCAGACCGCCCGCCACGGCGACGGTCATCCCCAGCAGCACCGGGACGGCGGTCTGCCAGAACACCGACCAGGCCAGCGTGCGGCGCCGGGTGCCGTAGGCGACCAGGACGGCCAACAGCCGCTTGCGCTCGCGCAGTTGCTCCAGCGCGGCGACGAGCATCGTCGTGCCGATGAGGGCCAGGGTGCCCACCGCGCCGATGAGCAGGCCGCGTTCGATGACGGCGTAGTTCTCGTCCTTCTCCACGCCGCCGAGCCGCCACACCCGCACCGCCGGGTCGATGTGGGCCAGCGTGTTGCGGACCCGCTCGATGGCGTCCAGGTCGCCGGGCGCGGTCCTGACGGTCAGCCGCGCCCTGATGTCCGGGATCGCCTTCGCGTCGAGGACCGAGGGGGTGACCAGGACGCCGTCGTGGTGCTCCCCCGCCGGGTCCTCGTGGGTGCGCACCGTGCGCGCCGAGGACGGGATGGTCCAGTGGTAGGTACGCTCCTTGCGCCGCGTCTCGTCGTACGGGGTCACGGAGATCCGGGTGCCGGGGACGAAGGACTTCTGGTGGTTCTCCTCGTCGGACCGGCCGAGGAAGACGTCCCCGTCCTTGCACGAGCCCAGGTCGGCCAGTTCGCGCAGGCTGGGGCAGTCGGCGATGGTGACGCTGCTGACCGTGTTCTCCTCCCCCTCCTTCTCGATGTAGCGGTCCGCATAGCCGACCGCCGCCCGCACGCCCGGCGTGGCCCGCACCTGCTCGGCGTAACGGTGCACCTCCGCCGCCGACTTGAGCGTGTACGACGCCTGGAGCTGCGAGTGCGAGGGCGTGTCCGCCGGCTCCTTCTCGAAGTCGCCGCGCACACCGGCGAACAGCATCTGCACGGCGATGGCCCCCGCCACCGCGACGGCCACGCCGCTGACCGCACGGGCCGCCGGACCGCTGTGCAACTGGAGCCGCCGTACGGCCAGTTGCCAGGACAGCGGGCCGCCGCGGAAGCGGGCGACGCACACCTCGACCAGCCAGGGCAGCAGCGCCGTGACGCCGACCAGCAGCAGGGCCGCGCCCGCAGCCACCTGGTAGGTGGCGAAAGGGCCGTCGTGCATCGCGGAGCCCCGCCCGTCCACCGTGACCAGCAGCCCGGCACCCACGGCCGGGACCAGCAGCCGCCACCACAGCCGGCGCCGGCGCGGCACCGCGTTGCGCACCACGCCCAGCGGCTCGATCGCGATGCCGCGCAGCGCGAACAGCGTCACGACGACCGCGCACGCGGGAACGGCGAGGAGGATCAGGGCGATCAGGGCGGGGGAGGGGATGATGTCCGAGGGGAAGACGCTGGTCCCGCGGATCGCCACGTCCCGCGCGTTCTCCCGCAGCAGCAGGAAGAACGCGGCGCCGACCGCCAGACCGATCGCCGAGCCGCCCAGCGCCTCGCCCGCCGCGATCCGGCGGATCATCCCGAGGGAAGAGAAACACAGTAAGACGAAGTGCCAAGAAAGAAGGAGGTAGCGGAGCTCAAATACCCGATGAGTCGCAACGCCTTCGCAGCGCGGAAGGCAGGGACAGTCGTAGTCGGTCCTATCTGCGGATTACTGTGCATTCAGGCACGAGTGTCGTCTCTACCTGTCCACGATGCGCTGA
>NZ_BAAAXZ010000067.1:0-45248 GCF_039535865.1 Streptomyces thioluteus | reverse complement strand
TCTTCGGGTTGAGGACCGGCATCGCGATGATGAAGGGCTTGCTCGTGCCCTCCTTCGACCACTTCGCGACGCTCGACTCCAGGCCGAGGTCGGTGCCCATCCAGTAGTTGACGGGGAAGCCGGGGCCGCCGGGGAGCGCGATCAGCACGGGGAAGCCGCTGTTCTTGTACTGCTCTTCCTTGTACTGCTTGGGGGCCCAGACCCACACCTTGCCGGTGAAGCCGGACTTCTTGCCCGTGTAGGTCACGACGCCGATCTCGGTGCCGTCGCTGAGCGTGTTGGCGTTCTTGAAGTCGGCCTTCGGGCCGGTCGGCATCGAGATCTTGGAGTCGGCGGCCGGCTTCGCCCCGTCGTTGCCCCCGGCCTGCCCGCCGCCGGTGCCGTTCGCGGGGACGTCCTGTCCGAAGCTGACCGGCTCGCCCTTGCGCGAGAACGGGCCGATCTCGAAGTACTTGAGCACTCCGCCGGTGATCAGCCCGAGCACGGCTATGGAGGCCACCACTATGGTCCAGCGTTTCGCGCGGGAGGCCCGGCGGTGGCCCTGGGACCGGTAGGACCCGTTGGCTGAGTGCGTCATCGCGTCGCTCCGGACGATTCTGCTGCCCCGAAGGACATGACGGTTTGTTCCGTCCTAGTGGATGGGCAAATGCGGGACGCGGGTTCCTGTGAGGGCCCATGAATTGAGTCATAGGCTGAAAATCGGGCCCGAGGGCCCGGGGCGGGGGAGGTCCGAGGTCCCGGGCGGCGGCCTCCGCCGGCGGGGCGCGGCGGGCCCCCTTCCGGACCCTCGCCCGCACCCGGCCCCACCGGCCGCGTAGGCTGGATCGGACCTTACGAACCCCTCCGAAGGGACGCACGGTGACGGAGAACGCCGACCTCACGCCCTCTGACATCGCGGCCGTCCTCGACCGCGCCGCCGCCGGCGGCCGGATCACCCCGGAGGAGGCGCTCGCCCTCTACCGGCACGCCCCCCTGCACGCGCTGGGAGCGGCGGCCGACGCCGTGCGCCGCAAGCGGTACGCGGGTACC
Source organism: Streptomyces thioluteus (assembly GCF_039535865.1). Classification (NCBI taxonomy): domain Bacteria; kingdom Bacillati; phylum Actinomycetota; class Actinomycetes; order Kitasatosporales; family Streptomycetaceae; genus Streptomyces; species Streptomyces thioluteus. The sequence goes on along the minus strand of NZ_BAAAXZ010000067.1, from coordinate 44,219 downwards.
GAGCACATCGCGACGTACATCATCGAGCGCAACATCAACTACACGAACTCGTGCGTCACCGCGTGCAAGTTCTGCGCCTTCTACGCCGCGCCGAAGAGCCCCAAGGTCTGGACCCGCCCCCTCGACGACATCCTGCGCCGCTGCGCGGAGACCGTGGAACTGGGCGGCACGCAGATCATGTTCCAGGGCGGACACCACCCGGACTACGGCGTGGAGTACTACGAGGAGCACTTCTCGGCGATCAAGAAGGCGTTCCCGCAGCTCGTCATCCACTCCCTCGGCGCGTCCGAGGTCGAGCACATGTCGCGCATCTCGGGCGTCTCCGCCGAGGAGGCCATCCGCCGCATCCACGCCGCCGGCCTGGACTCCTTCGCCGGCGCCGGCGCCGAGCTGCTGCCCGCGCGGCCGCGCAAGGCCATCGCCCCGCTGAAGGAGTCGGGCGAGCGCTGGCTGGAGATCATGGAGCTGGCCCACAACCTGGGCGTCGAGTCGACCTCCACGATGCTGATGGGCACGGGCGAGACCAACGCCGAGCGGATCGAGCACCTGCGGATGATCCGCGACGTGCAGGACCGCACGGGCGGCTTCCGCGCGTTCATCCCGTACACGTACCAGCCCGAGAACAACCACCTCAAGGGCCGCACCCAGGCGACGATCTTCGAGTACCTGCGGATGATCTCCATCGCGCGGCTGTTCCTGGACAATGTCGCGCACATCCAGGGCTCCTGGCTGACCACGGGCAAGGAGATCGGCCAGCTGTCGCTGCACTACGGCGCGGACGACCTGGGCTCGATCATGCTGGAGGAGAACGTCGTCTCCTCGGCCGGTGCCAGGCACCGCTCGAACCGCATGGAGATCATCGACCTCATCCGCAAGGCGGGCCGCGTCCCGGCGCAGCGGGCGACGACGTACGAGCACCTCGTCGTGCACGACGACCCGGCGAACGACCCGGTCGACGACCGCGTCGTCTCCCACCTGTCGTCCACGGCGATCGAGGGCGGCACGGCCCACCCCGAGCTCAAGCTGCTCGACGCGCGCTGAGCGTGCTGACGATCCATGCGGCGGGGCTGCTGCTGACCGGGACGGGTGTCGTCCCGGGCGGCGCGGTCGCCGTCGACGGCGCCACCGTCGCGGCGCTCGGGCCGCTGGACGAGGTGGCCGCCGCGCACCCCGGGGCGCGGGTGCGCCGGTGGCCCGGGGTGATCACGCCGGGGCTGCGGCAGTGGCACGGCGAGGCGCTGCTGGAGCGCACCTACCACCCCGACCCGCGCGAGTACGAGGTGGTGGGCGACCGCCCGCTGGCCGGCGAGCGGCTGGCGGCCCTGGAGATGGACGGGACCCGCTGGGCGGGCAGCGTCCGGCGCGGCCTGCAGCACATGCTGCGGCACGGGACGACGGCGGTGGCCGGGGACTTCACGGATCCGGTGGTGCGGACGGCGGTGGCGCGGTCCGGGCTGCGCGCCGTTCCGGGCGCCGGGGCGCCGGATACGGAGCCGCATCTCGATCCGTTCCGCGGCGGGGGCGGGCTCGCGGGGGTGCTGGCCGTCGGCGGACGGGCCGACTTCGCGGTCTTCGACGTGCCCGATGAGGCGGCGCTGACCGCGTCCGGCGCGGGGACGTGCGTGGCCACGGTGCTCGCGGGACGGCTGGTGTTCCGGGGGCGGTGAGTCCGGCGCGGAAGCCCGTTTCATTACTTCGGGTGACGCTACCGTCGTATGTGGAATCGCGATTCGCGTCCGCGTCCACACTCGCGTCCATGGGAGCAGTGATGACTATCGGTCGGCCTGGAACACCCGCCACGCCGGACAACTGGATGTTCCCGCCTGGCGAGGGCTGGACCTTCGAGCAGGTGAAGGAACTGGAGCTGCCCTTCGACTGGGAACTCGTGGACGGAGTGATCGTGGTCCGGGGCAGACCAAGCTGTGGCACGACCTTGTTCGGGACGGGCTACGCGATCAGCTCAAGCTCGCGGCGCCTGCCATGTACGGCACGACCGTCGAGCGCTGCGTCATGTTGGCCGCTGATCACGTGCGAAAGCCGGATGTCGTCGTTTACGACAAGACCGACTTGGACGTCTTCGCCGCTGAATGCACCCCTGTCGACAAGGTGAAGCTGGCGGTCGAGGTGGTCTCGACCGGCTCACGGAGTGACGACCGGATTCGTAAGCCGGCTCTGTACGCCGAGGCAGGGGTGCCCAGTTACTGGCGCGTCGAACTGGAGGATGACCGCCGCATCGCCGTCCAGGAGTTCTGGCTGCCTGTCGGGGAGCGGGCGTACATCCCGGCGCCTCTGCACCCTGTGCACCGAGAGAAGCTAGTCACCGAGGTGCCGTTCCCCATGGAGATCGATCTGACGACGCTCCTCACGGGGTAGCAGGCTTCGCCGTCAACAATCCGTAAGAGCCACGAACCCCCACGTCAGAGCCCCATCAAGAGGAACCCCTCCCACCGCTCCCACCCGGCAGGATGATCACCGCGGGGACGGCCGCTCCGGCCGCTCCGCGGTGCGACTTCGAGGGCACGGCCACCGCTGGACCGGCCGGCCACAAGGACGCGCACCACCGGCGAGGGCCAGGCTGCCGACGGGCGGCGCGGGTCCACGGGGGAAGCCGGTGGTCCTGGGGGGCGGGGGCCCACAGGAAGAGCGCAGTCCGCACCGCGGAGCGGTCGTCGATCCGGGGCGGCCGTACCCGTCCAGGGCCCCTGTGACGGGAGGGCCCGGGCAGGGGTGAACAATGGGGGAGTGACCCGAGCCTCCCTGGACAAGCAGCCGCACGAGGTCGCCGCGATGTTCGACGACGTGGCGGCCAAGTACGACCTCACCAACGACGTGATCTCGCTGGGCCAGGCCCGGCGCTGGCGCAAGGACGTCGCCAGGGCCGTCGCGGCCCGTCCCGGGGAGAAGGTGCTGGACCTCGCGGCCGGCACCGGCACCTCGTCGCTCTCCTTCAGCGCGGACGGCGCGTACGTCGTCCCCTGCGACTTCTCGCTCGGCATGCTGACCGAGGGCAAGAAGCGCCACCCCTGGATGCCGCTGACCGCCGGCGACGCTACGCGGCTGCCGTTCGCGGACGGCGTCTTCGACGCGGTGACGATCTCCTTCGGGCTGCGCAACGTGCACGACACGGACGCCGCGCTGAGCGAGCTGCTGCGGGTGACCAAGCCGGGCGGGCGCGTGGTGATCTGCGAGTTCAGCCACCCCACGTGGGCGCCGTTCCGCACGGTCTACTCGGAGTACCTGATGCGCGCGCTGCCGCCGATCGCGCGCACGGTGTGCAGCAACCCGGACGCGTACGTCTACCTCGCCGAGTCCATCTCCTCCTGGCCCGACCAGCCGGCGCTGGCCGCGCGGCTGCAGAAGGCCGGCTGGTCGAAGGTCGCCTGGCGGAACCTGACGGGCGGGATCGTCGCGCTGCACCGGGGCTTCAAGCCCGCCGAGTGAACGGACGCTTCCGGGAACTGACGTTCGGTAGGGTGCTCCGCTGCCCCGACCTGCCGATTTTCCGGAGCGCCCATGCCTTCGTTCTGCCCGTCCTGCGGCACCGTCTTCGTGCCGGATGCCCGGTTCTGCATGTCGTGCGGGAGGGAACGGCCGGGTGAGGCGACGGCCGGGGGCGCGCCGCCCCCGCCGTCGTACGCCCCGGCGGCCGGCGTCGCCCCGGGCGCCGTCACCCTCTTCGTGCGCCGGACCGTCACCGGCGACTGGCGCCGCTCGGCCCTGGCCGCGCTGTGGCCGGTGGCCCTGCTCGCCGTCCTCTCCGTCGCCGTCTCGCTGCCGGGTTACGGGGCCGACGAGGACTCCCTCCCGTGGTCCCAGCGCTTCCGCGCCGCGATCGCGCTCCTGCTCCAGGGGCTCGGCGCCCGCCTGGAGGTCGAGGGGGCGCGCGGGCACGGCTCGGTCTCGTTCTGGCTGCTCACCATGACCGTCCTGTGGACCGTCGCGACGATCGCCGGCGCCGCGCGGCTGCGCCGCGACCGCCCCCCGGGGCCGGGTACCGGCGGGCTGGAGGCGGCCCTGCGCATCGGTTTCCTGGCGGACGTCGCCGTGTCGGCGCTCGGGCTGTACGGACAGCCGGACGCCGACGGGGCCTCGTTGTCCACGAGCCCTGTGTTGGCCGGTCTGTTCGTCTTCGCGCTGACCGCCGTGGTGAGCGCCGCCGTCCTGTGCCGGGACGCGGTCGCCGTACGACTCGGCCCCGGCGCGCAGATGGTGATACGCGCCGCCGGCACCGCCGTTCGCGCCCTCGCCCTGGTGCTGGCGCTCTGGTCGGTCGTCCTCTGCGTGGTCGTCGCCGCCAACGCGGATGATCTGAACGGCGGTTGGGGCCTCCTCGGCCTGCTGGTCCTCCTGGTGAACGCCGGGCTGCTGTCGCTCGGGGTGTCCTGGGGCGCCGACGTCGAGGCGTCCGCGGGCGGGTGGTCCGGCCTCGACGGAGGCTGGTTCGGCCGCGGATCCGGCTCCGGGTACGCGTATGGCGACGACGGCGACGGCCCCGGCCGCGCCGCCGGCGCCGGGCTCTCCGAGATCGGTCACCAGTGGGGTGCCTGGGCCCAGGTGGGCGTGGTGGCCGTGGGCGTGCTCTGCGCGCTGGCGCTGACCCTGATGGTGGTGCGGCGGGCCAGGGGCGGCGGCGTGGAGCAGGTGCTGTCCGGGGTGTTCTTCCTGGCCGCCGTCTGGTCGGCCTCGCTCGCGGCCGGATTCTCCGCCGAAGTCACGGCCGATACCCGGGTGTTCGGCACGCACATCGCCAACACCGAGGCGGGTGTCAATGGTGGCGAGCTGCTGCTCTTCGGGCTGCTGTGGACGGCCGGTGCGGTGCTGCTGGCCGCGCTGATCCAGAACGCGCGGGCCTCCTCCGGCCCGGCCCCGGGTGCGTATGCGCGGGGCGCTTACGGACCGCCGATGCCGTCCGCCCCGCCCGTCCCGTCCGCCCCTCCGGCGCCGTCCGCTCCTCCGGCCCCCACGGCTCCTCCCGTACCCGCGCAGGCCCCCGCCACCCCGCCGCCGGTCCCGGCCACCCCGCCGCCGCCCGCCGTCGGCCCGCGCCCGGCGGAGGCCCCCGCACCCCCTGCGGCCCCGGCGGACGCGCCGCCGCGCGCCGAGCGCCGCGCCCGCGCCCTCCGCTGGGCCGCCGTCGGCCTGGCCGCCTTCCTCGTGGGCGGCGTGGCCGCCGCCGGGGTGCTGCTGATGAACCGGCACGAGAGCGGCAAGGCCGAGCCGGACAAGGCGCGGGCGGCCGCGCAGGAGCCCGCCCCCGCGTCCGCCGCTCCCGCGTCCGAAGCCCCCGGCACGGCATCCGCGCCGCCCGCCCCCGGCACGCCGTCACCGCTGCCGTCCGCGCCGTCCGGGACGCCCACCCCGGGCCGTACGGCCGCGGACGGCACCCCCGACGGCTCCGTCGCCGCCCCCGGCGCCCACGAGGCCCCCACCCTGCCGCCCGGCAGGATGCCCGAGGGCTCCGTGCGGGCCGCCGCCCCCGAGGGCTTCTCCCTGGCCGTGCCCGAGGGCTGGCGGCGCGAGGACAAGGGCAGCGGGCAGATCGACTGGCACGGCCCCACCGGCCCCGAGCAACTGCGCGTCGGCATCGTGAAGAAGGCGGACGGGCCGTCGTACGAGCACTTCCGGGAGCTGGAGAAGGCGGTCGGCCGGCAGGACGGCTACCGGCGGCTCCAGTTGACCCGCAACACCTTCAAGGGGCGCCCGGGCGCCCTGTGGGAGTGGACCTGGGAGGACCACGGGCGGCCGATGCGCGCGGTCAACCAGGCGTACGTGGACGAGTCCGGGACCGAGTACGCGATCCTCTTCCAGGGGCGCGACGGAATGGGCCCCGCCGACACCTGGCACCGGACGTTCGACACCGCGCTGGCGTACTGGTGGACCGCCGGTTCGTGATCATCCGGGTGACCGGCCGGTAGCCCGGAGTCAACGACCCGTGCCCGTTCGCCCGTGGGCGGCTCATAGACTCGTCGGGAGCAACACCGTCTCCAATAACCGAACGGGAGAGCCGACATGAGCGACGTCCCTGCCGAACACACCGCCGATGTGATCGTGGTCGGCGCCGGTCCCGCCGGCTCCACCACGGCGTATCACCTCGCCAGGACCGGACTCGACGTCCTCCTCCTGGAGAAGACCGCGTTCCCGCGCGAGAAGGTCTGCGGCGACGGCCTGACCCCGCGCGCGGTCAAGGAGCTCATCGCGATGGGCATCGACATCTCCGAGGAGGCGGGCTGGCTGCGCAACAAGGGCCTGCGCATCATCGCGGGCGGCAACCGCCTCCAGATGGACTGGCCGGAGCTCGCGACCTTCCCCGAGTACGGCCTGGTCCGCAAGCGCGACGACTTCGACGACCAGCTCGCCCGGCAGGCCGTCAAGGCCGGCGCCCGGCTGTACGAGCGCTGCAACGTCGGCACCCCGGTCGTCGACGACCGCACCGGCCGGATCACCGGCGTGCAGGCCAGGCTCGGTGAGGAGAAGAGGCCCGTCACCTTCCACGCCCCGCTCGTCGTCGCCGCCGACGGCAACTCCACCCGGCTCTCCCTGGCCATGGGGCTGCACCGGCGCGAGGACCGGCCCATGGGCGTGGCGGTCCGCACCTACTTCACCTCGCCCCGCCACGACGACGACTACCTGGAGTCCTGGCTGGAGCTGTGGGACCGGCGCGGCACCGAGCCCCGGCTGCTGCCCGGCTACGGCTGGATCTTCGGCATGGGCGACGGCACCTGCAACGTCGGCCTCGGCGTCCTGAACACCACCGGTGCCTTCAAGGACCTGGACTGGCGCGACGTGCTCAAGGCGTGGTGCGCCTCCATGCCCGAGGACTGGGGCTACACCCCGGAGAACATGACCGGCCCGATCCGGGGCGCCGCCCTGCCGATGGCCTTCAACCGGCAGCCGCACTACACGCGCGGTCTGCTGCTGGTCGGCGACGCGGGCGGGATGGTGAACCCGTTCAACGGCGAGGGCATCGCCTACGCCATGGAGTCCGGCCGGATCGCGGCCGAGGTCGTCGTCCAGGCCCACGGCCGCGCCGCCGCTCGGCGCGAGATCGCCCTCCAGCGTTACCCGAAGGTCCTCAAGGACACCTACGGCGGCTACTACACGCTGGGCCGGGCCTTCTCGAAGCTCATCGGCAACCCCAGGATCATGAAGATCGCGACCGAACGCGGTCTGACGCACCCCCTGTTGATGCAGTTCACGCTGAAGATGCTGGCCAACCTCACCGACCCGACCGGCGGTGACGCGATGGACCGGGTGATCAACGGACTGAGCCGGATCGCGCCGAAGGCGTGACCCGGGGCTGATCCCCGCAAGGCCCCCGGGCGCCGGCGACGGCACCCGGGGGCCTTCGCGCGCCCGGGGCGTTTCCCGCTCCGGCCTTTCGAACGCCGGTGACGCCGGGTTAAGTTACCCCCTGAGCTGGGCGGTGTTCCGTCCCGTGGCCTGATGCCTCGTCAGGCTTCCGCCCCTGTACGGAACATGCGCCAAGGCGACCGGCCGTCGCGTCGCTGAACCAGCCCCCCTTTCCCGCCCCTTCCGCTCGCCCTTCCGCACCCCGAATGGAGCGCGTTCCGTGGCTGCACCGGCGTCCCCTTCCCAGACCGACACCTTCGTGATGGCCGTGGTGGGAGCCGGCCCCCGCGGCCTCTCCGTGCTGGAAACGGCTGTGCGCCAACGAGCGCGCCGCACCCGCGCACGGCGCGGTGACCGTGCACCTGGCCGATCCCGCGTTACCCGGCGCCGGGGCCGTATGGCGCCCGGACCAGTCGCGGCACCTGCTGATGAACACCGTCGCCTCGCAGATCACCCTGTACACCGACGCCAGTTCGCGCATCGACGGACCCGTCGAGCCGGGGCCCGCGCTCCACGAGTGGGCCCGGGGCGTGGCGGCCGCGGGGGAGGGGAGCGGCGAGGAGGCGTGGGTGCTCGCCGAGGCGCGCCGGCTCGGCCCGGACGCGTACCCGACCCGCGCCTTCTACGGGCGCTATCTGCACGACTGCTTCCGGCGCGTGGTCGCCGGCGCCCCCGCCCACGTCACCGTGCGGGTGCACCGCTCGCGGGCCGTCGCGCTCACCGACGCGCACGGTACGGCGGGCGGGCCGCAGACCCTCCAACTGGCCGACGGCACACGGCTGGACGGGCTGGACGCCGTGGTGCTGGCCCTCGGCCACGTGCCCGCCCGGCCCACCGCCGCCGAGGCGCGCACCGCGGGCCTCGCCCGGCTGCACGGCCTGGCCCACTTCGCGCCGGCGAACCCCGCCGACGCGGACCTGTCCGGCGTGGCGCCCGGCTCCACGGTGCTGTTACGGGGGCTGGGCCTCAACTTCTTCGACTACATGGCCCTGTTCACGACCGGGCGTGGCGGAATGTTCCGCAGGACGGGGGACGGGCGGCTCGTCTACCGGTCCTCCGGGCGGGAGCCGCGCCTGTGCGCCTTCTCGCGGCGCGGCGTGCCGTACCACGCGCGCGGCGAGAACCAGAAGGGCCCGTCCGGGCGTTACCTGCCCCGGCTCCTCACCCCGGCCCGGATCGCGGCCCTGCGGGCCCGCGGGCCCGTCTCCTTCACCGCCGACCTGTGGCCGCTGATCGCGGCCGAGGTGGAGGGCGTCTACTACGGGACGCTCCTGACGGCGCTCGGACGGGACGCCGAGCGCGCGGAGTTCACCGCGCGCTACCTGGCCGCCGGGGCGAGCGGGGAGCGCGAGGAACTCCTCGACACGTACGGCGTCCCGGCGGGCCGAAGATGGGACTGGGAGCGGATCGCCGCCCCGTACAAGGGCCGGGACTTCACCGGCCGCGACGCGTTCCGCCGCTGGCTGCTCGACCGGCTGCGCGCGGACGTGCGCGCGGGCGCGCGAGGGCAATGTGGACGGGCCGCTGAAGGCCGCCCTCGACGTGCTGCGCGACCTGCGCAACGAGGTCCGGTTCGCGGTCGACCACGCCGGGCTCGACGGCGACTCCCACCGCGACGAGCTGGAGCGCTGGTACACGCCGCTCAAACGCCTTCCTGTCCATCGGCCCGCCGGCCCGCCGGATCGAGGAGATGGCCGCCCTGATCGAGGCGGGCCTGCTGGAGGTGACCGGCCCCGGTACCGAGGTCCGCCTCGACGTCCGGGACCCGGCCTTCGTGGCCGTCTCGCCCGAGGTGCCGGGCCCGCCCGTGCGGGCCGCCGCGCTGATCGAGGCCCGGCTGCCCGAGCCCGATCTGCGGCGCACGGAGGACCCGTTGCTGCGGCACCTGCTCGACACGGGCCAGTGCGCGCCGTACCGCATCCCGTCCGCCGCGGGCCCGGCCTACGAGACGGGCGGCCTGGCCGTCGGCGAACGCCCCTACCACCTGCTCGCGGCGGACGGCGTCGCGCATCCGCGGCGCTGTGCTTACGGTGTCCCCACCGAGTCCGTGCACTGGGTCACCGCGGCCGGCACCGCGCCCGGGCGTGGACTCGGTGACCCTGGCCGACGCCGACGCCATCGCCCGCTCCCTGCTCGCCCTTTCCCCCGGCCGCCGCAGTGCCGGACGCACCGACGGAGATCCGCGTATGACCCAGCACGACACCGGCCTGCTCTCGCCCGTCCGGGCCGGGGACCCCCCGTCGAGGAGGCCACCTCGGACACCGCCTGGGCGCAGGCCATGCTCGACGCCGAGGCGGCGCTCGCGCGCGGGCGCAGGCCCGGCTGGGGACCGTGCCGGCGGAGGCGGCCGCGGTCATCACGGACGCGGCCGACGCCGGACGGCTGGACGTCCGGGCCGTCGCGCTGGCCGCGCGGGAGACCGCCAACCCCGTCGTCGGCCTGGTCGCCGCCTTCACGGCCGTGGTGGCCGAACGGGACGCGGCGGCCGCTGAGTACGTCCACCGGGGCTCCACCAGCCAGGACGTCTTCGACACCGGTGCCCTGCTGGTCGCCTCCCGCGCGCTGCGGCTCGTCCGGGACGACCTGCGCCGTACCGCGGACGCGCTCGGGGCGGCTCGCCGCGGCGCACCGCGACACGCCGGCCGCGGCCCGGACGCTCGCGCTCCAGGCCGTTCCGACCACCTTCGGCCTGCGCGCCGCCGGCTGGCGGCAGCTCGTCCTGGAGGCCGAGGAGCGCGTCGCCCGGCTCCTGGACGGGGGCCTGCCCGTCGCCCTCGGCGGCGCGGCGGGCACGCTGGCCGGGTACCTGGAGTACGCGCGGCTGGCCGGGGAGCGGGACCTCGGCACGTACCCCGGGCGGCTCGCGGCCCTCTTCGCGGAGGAGACCGGCCTGGCCCGCCCCTCCCTGCCCTGGCACGCCCTGCGCACGCCCATGGCCGACCTGGCCGCGGTCCTGTCCCTGACGGCGGGCGCGCTCGGCAAGTTCGCGCTCGACGTGCAGAACCTGACCCGGACGGAGGTCGGCGAGGTCGCGGAGCCGGCGGTGGCGGGCCGCGGCTCGTCCTCCGCGATGCCGCACAAGCGGAACCCGGTCCTCGCCACGATGATCCGCACCGCGGCGCTCCAGGTACCGGCGTTCGCCCTCGTCCTCACCCAGCAACTGCTGGCCGAGGACGAGCGCTCGGCCGGGGGATGGCAGGCGGAGTGGGTGCCGTTGCGGGAGTGCCTGCGACTGGCGGGCGGGGCGGCGCGGACGGCGGTGGAGCTGGCGGAGGGGCTGGAGGTGCGGCCGGAGCGGATGCGGTCCAATCTGGGGCTGACGGGGGGCCAGATGGTGTCGGAGAGGGTTTCGGCGGTGCTGGCGCCTCGGCTGGGGAAGGCGGTGGCGAAGCGGTTGCTGACGGAGTTGTCGGGGGAGGCGGCGGCGACGGGTCGCCCTCTTGCTGACGTTCTGTCCGCCGATTCCCGGGTGGCCGGGGTGCTGACTCCGGAGGAGTGCGCGGAGCTGTGCGATCCGGAGCGGTATGTGGGCGGGGCGGGGGCGTTGGTGGATGCCGCGCTGACGCGCGGGGATTGAGCCCTTGCCCCGCCCTTTCACCGTTTCCTCCGGGGCAGGCCCCGGGCCCGTAACGCGGCTTCGCCGCGTTGGCCGGGGGCTTCGCCCCCTGGACCCCTGAAACCGCCCGGAGGCGAATGGGGTCCGTGGTCTCCCCGGAAGAAACGGTGAAAGGGCGGGCCAGGGGCACAACTCCCACCCACCGACCCGATCCGGTCATTCCCGATCGGCCCCGATCGGATCGCATCCGCGAACCGATCACAACAAATACCCGTATTCGGCCCTTACCGAAGGGCTTTGTGCCGAAGCACCTCCACCCCGCAGACTCACCCCCACCACGACACCGGACCGGACATCGGCCGGCCGGGTGCCCGCGAAACACCGTGCTGGGGGGAGGGCACCCGACCGAGCCCGGCCCGGGCGCATGACGGAAGGGCCGCCGTTCCCGGGGGGAAACGGCGGCCCTTCCGTCATGCGTGTGGCACGCGCTCACATGACGCGCACGGCACCCGTGGGCGGCGAGTAGCTCAGGTCGCGCTCGACGACACCCGTGCTGGGGTTCTGCGCGCCGATGAACTTGCCGCCGCCGATGTAGACGCCGACGTGGTACGCGCTGCCCGCGGAGCCCCAGTAGAGGATGTCGCCGGGCTGCAGGTTGGAGAGGCCCACCTGGGTGCCGGCCGTCGACTGGTCCTGGGAGACCCGCGGGAGGCTGATGCCGATCTGCTGGTAGGCGGCCATGACCAGGCCGGAGCAGTCGTAGGAGGACGGGCCGGTGGAGCCCATCACATACGCCTTGCCCACCTGCGCCTGGAGGAAGGCCACCAGGGTCGCGGCGTTGCCGGTCGCGCCCGTGGAGCTCTTCGAGGAGGTGGACGTGTCCGTGGACGTCGAGGTGCCGGAGTCGGACTTCGAGCCGGTGGACGACGAGTCGGAGTCGTCCTCGGACGCGGTGGCGGTCTTCGTGGAGAGCGCGGAACGCTTCGCGTCCCGCGAGGCGCGGGCCTGCTCGGCCTCCCGCTTCTCCTTGGCCTCGGCGGCCTTGCGCTCGGCCTCGGCCTTGCGGTCGGCCTCCTGCTTGGCCTTCTTGGCGGCGGCGCGGGCGTGGTCCACCGCGGTGTCCACCTGCGCACGGACCTGGTAGTCGTTCGCGGTCTGCTGCGTGGCGACCGCGGTCTGCGCGATCGACGACGAGAGGTCGGCGGTGAGCGCCGGCATCTCGATCGTCGCCTCCGCCGGCTTCTCCGCGGCGGTGGCCTGGGCAGCGCCGGTGACGGCCAGGGTGCTGAGGACGCCACCGGCAACACCCGTGCGGACGGCCCAGGACTGGGTCGCCGGGCGACGGGGCTTCCGGTGGCTGGTTATGTGCGCGTTGGTGGACATGGGACAAGGGCTTACCAGGCACCCCAGGTTGAGTTCAATATGAGTGACGTGGACCACAATTGGCCGTCGAACACTCCGAATTCGGGTCGCACACGCCGGAACGGGACTCTCCGCGGCCCGCCCCGGCAATCGTGATCATGCGGCTAAGCATGGCATTTGGGCACATGGGGGCGGCCGGCCGAGCGGTATATCACGTTCTGGTCTCGGCCGTCGAGGAGAGCGGGGATCCACGGGCGTCCCGGCGCCTGCGCGCGTGGCGGAGTTCACGCGGCGCGCCCCCGAGGGGCGTTGGTGAAGGAAAGCACGAGCGGGCGGCCGGGCGCGGCGGTGACGCGTCGTCCCACCGGGTGCTGCTCCATTATCAGTTGACGGTTGTACGTGTCAAAAAGCGTGCGGCACTCCCGGCTTGATGCCGGCTCACCGCTCCGGTCAGCGGGTATGTCCGGAAATGCCGCTACTGATGATCTTTCGGGCCGTTCGCTGAGGAAGATCACTGCTCATCCGACTTGATGATCGTTCGTCAGGTGGTGGAGATCACAAACACCGGCGCGTACGCCGTGTCGCAGATCACAGACCACCGGGCATAAGATGCCCTCGACCCGGGCTTGTGAACTGCCTCACATATTCGCGATCTTCGCAGAATCCTTCCGCGGTGTTCGCCCGTGAGCGGTCCAGCCGCCGGGGTCCCGACAGCCAGCAGTCAGCGTCGACTGGAAGGAGCGGGGAGGGATGAACGCCTACGCGCCCATCCTCGTACTGGGAGCCCTCGGTGCCGGCTTCGCGATCTTCTCCGTGGTCATGGCATCGCACATCGGGCCCAAGAGGTACAACCGCGCAAAGCTCGAAGCCTACGAGTGCGGCATCCAACCGACCCCCGCAGCCGTCCGGCGGCGGGCGTTTCCCGATCAAGTACTACCTGACGGCGATGCTCTTCATCGTCTTCGACATCGAGATCGTCTTCCTCTACCCCTGGGCCGTCACGTTCGACTCCCTCGGGCTGTTCGGGCTCGTCGAGATGCTGCTCTTCGTACTCACCGTCTTCGTCGCGTACGCCTACGTCTGGCGGCGCGGCGGCCTGGAATGGGACTAAGGAGGCGCGACCGCACATGGGTCTCGAGGAGAAACTGCCCAGCGGCTTCCTGCTGACCACCGTCGAACAGGCCGCCGGCTGGGTGCGCAAGGCGTCCGTCTTCCCGGCCACGTTCGGCCTGGCCTGCTGCGCCATCGAGATGATGACCAGCGCCGCCGGCCGCTACGACCTCGCCCGCTTCGGCATGGAGGTCTTCCGCGGATCCCCGCGCCAGGCCGACCTGATGATCGTCGCCGGGCGCGTCAGCCAGAAGATGGCGCCGGTGCTGCGGCAGGTCTACGACCAGATGCCCAGCCCCAAGTGGGTCATTTCCATGGGCGTCTGCGCGTCCAGCGGCGGCATGTTCAACAACTACGCCATCGTCCAGGGCGTGGACCACATCGTCCCCGTCGACGTCTATCTGCCCGGCTGCCCGCCGCGCCCCGAGATGCTCATCGACGCCATCCTCAAACTGCACCGCAAGATCCAGGGCGAGAAGCTCGGCCCGAACCGCGTGGAGGCCGAGCTGGAGGCGGAGCGGACGGCCATGAAGTCCCTGCCCCTCATCGAGATGAAGGGGCTCCTCCAGTGACCGAGCAGAGCGGCCACGTCCCGGGCATGCGCGGCGAAGGCGACGTCATCGGCGTCCGCACCGGCATGTTCGGCGCGAACAACGGCGGGGACACCAGCGGCTACGGCCGCCTCGTGCGCACCGTGCGCATGCCGGGCGAGGCCGTCCGGCCCTACGGCGGATACTTCGACGAGGTCGCCGACGAACTGGAGGGCGCCCTGGAGGAGCAGGGCCTCCTCCCGTCCAACGCCGTCGAGAAGACCGTCGTCGACCGCGGCGAGCTCACCTTCCACGTCGCCCGCGAGTACCTCGTCCGTGTCTGCCGGACGCTGCGCGACGACCCCGCGCTCCGCTTCGAGCTGTGCACCGGTGTCAGCGGCGTGCACTACCCCGGCGACAAGGGCCGCGAGCTGCACGCGGTCTACCACCTGCGCTCCCTCACCCACGGCCGGCTGATCCGGCTGGAGGTCTCCGTCCCCGACGAGGACCCCCACCTGCCGTCCGTCTGCGACGTCTACCCGACGAACAACTGGCACGAGCGCGAGGCCTACGACTTCTTCGGGCTGGTCTTCGACGGACACCCGGCGCTCACCCGGATCATGATGCCGGACGACTGGCAGGGCTTCCCGCAGCGCAAGGACTACCCCCTGGGCGGCATCCCCGTCGAGTACAAGGGCGCCCAGATCCCGGCTCCGGACCAGCGGAGGTCGTACAGCTGATGTCCACTGCATCTCCCGGCACACACCCCGGCAACGGAACGGCCGGAACGCGCGAGACCACCGAAGGGACCGTCTACACCGTCACCGGAGGCGACTGGGACGAGGTCGTCGCCGCGGCGCGCCGGACCGACGACGAGCGCATCGTCGTCAACATGGGCCCCCAGCACCCCTCCACGCACGGGGTGCTCCGGCTCATCCTGGAGATCGACGGCGAGACCGTCACCGACGCCCGCGCCGGCATCGGCTATCTGCACACCGGCATCGAGAAGAACCTCGAGTACCGCACCTGGACCCAGGGCACCACCTTCGTGACGCGCATGGACTACCTCATGCCGATCGTCAACGAGACGGTGTACTGCCTGGCCGTCGAGCGGCTGCTCGGCATCACGGACCAGGTCCCGGACCGGGCCACGGTCCTGCGCGTGCTCCTGATGGAGCTGAACCGAATCTCCTCCCACCTGGTCTACGTCGCCATGGGCGGCACGGAGCTCGGCGCCACCACCGTCGCCGTCTTCGGCTTCCGCGACCGGGAGATGTGCCTCGACGTCCTGGAGCTCATCACCGGGCTGCGCATGAACCACGCCTACGTGCGGCCCGGCGGCCTCGCCCAGGACCTGCCGCCCGGCGCGGTGGACCAGGTCCGCGAGTTCATCAAGAAGCTCCGCAGGAATCTGGTGGAGTACGACAAGCTCGTCGTCGGCAACCCGCTCTTCAAGGCCCGCATGCAGGGCGTCGGTTACCTCGATCTCGCCGGCAGCCTGGCGCTGGGGGCGACCGGCCCGATCCTGCGCGCCGCCGGACTCCCGCACGACCTGCGCAAGTCCGACCCGTACTGCGGCTACGAGACGTACGACTTCGAGGTGCCGACCGTCGACACCTGCGACTCGTTCGGGCGCCTGCTGGTGCGGATGGAGGAGATCCGCCAGTCGCTGCGGATCATGGAGCAGTGCCTGGACCGGCTGGAGCCCGGCCCGGTCATGGTCGCGGACCGGAAGATCGCCTGGCCCGCCCAACTGGCCCTGGGCCCCGACGGGCTGGGCAACTCCCTCGACCACATCAAGAAGATCATGGGCACCTCGATGGAGGCCCTGATCCACCACTTCAAGCTGGTGACGGAGGGCTTCCGGGGTACCGCCGGGACAGGCGTACGCGGCGGTGGAGTCGCCCAAGGGGGAGCTGGGCGCCCACGTCGTCAGCGACGGCGGCACCCGGCCCTACCGGGTGCACTTCCGCGACCCCTCCTTCACCAACCTCCAGTGCATGGCGGCGATGTGCGAGGGCGGCCAGGTCGCCGACGTCATCGTCGCCGTGGCCAGCATCGACCCGGTCATGGGAGGTTGCGACAGGTGACAGGAATCCAGCTGGGAATGCCCCGACTCCCCGCGCCGGACTACCCGGAGGACGTGCGGGCGCGGCTGGCGGCGGACGCCGGGGAGGTGATCGCCCGCTACCCCGACAGCCGCAGCGCCCTGCTGCCGCTGCTGCACCTGGTGCAGGCCGAGGAGGGACACGTCTCCCGCACCGGCATCCGCTTCTGCGCCGGGCAACTCGGCCTGACCACGGCCGAGGTGACGGCCGTGGCGACCTTCTACACCATGTACCGCCGCGAGCCCGGCGGCGACTATCAGGTGGGGGTCTGCACCAACACCCTCTGCGCCGTGCTCGGCGGCGACGCCATCTTCGACGCGCTCAAGTCCCACCTGGGCGTGGAGAACGGCGGGACGACGGACGACGGCAAGGTCACCCTCGAACACATCGAGTGCAACGCGGCCTGCGACTACGCGCCCGTCGTGATGGTCAACTGGGAGTTCTTCGACAACCAGACGGTCGAGAGCGCCAAGCGGATCGTCGACGACCTGCGCGCCGGCCGCACCGTCGAGCCCACCCGCGGCGCGCCGCTGTGCACCCACCGCGAGACCTCCCGGCTGCTCGCCGGCTTCCCGGACGAACGGCCGGGCGCCGTCGAGGCGGGCGGCGGGGCGGGCCCCGCCTCGCTGGCGGGGCTGCGGCTGGCCCGCGGCGAGGACGGCACCGCCCGCGTCGGACCGCCGCGCGGCGTCCCGCACGGGCGTGATGCGCAGGAGCCCGGATCCGAGGAGGGGGAGGGATGACCGTGGCGCCCGAGATCCACGAGACGAGTCCGCAGAAGCTGCTCGCCCCCGTGCTGAGCGCCTTCTGGGACGAACCGCGCTCCTGGACGCTGGAGACCTACCTCCGTCACGACGGCTACAAGGGCCTGCGCAAGGCCCTCGCCATGAGCCCGGACGACGTGATCGCCTACGTCAAGGACTCCGGGCTGCGCGGCCGCGGCGGCGCGGGCTTCCCGACCGGGATGAAATGGCAGTTCATCCCGCAGGGCGACGGCAAACCGCACTACCTCGTGGTCAACGCGGACGAGTCGGAACCGGGCACCTGCAAGGACATCCCCCTCCTGTTCGCCAATCCGCACTCCCTCGTCGAGGGAATGATCATCGCCTGCTGGGCGATCCGTTCGGAACGCGCGTTCATCTATCTGCGCGGGGAGACCGTCCCCGTGCTGCGCCGCCTGCACGAGGCCGTGCGCGAGGCGTACGCGGCCGGGTACCTCGGCCGCGACATCCTCGGCAGCGGGCTCGACCTGGACATCACCGTGCACGCGGGGGCGGGCGCCTACATCTGCGGCGAGGAGACGGCCCTGCTCGACTCCCTCGAAGGCCGCCGCGGCCAGCCCCGGCTCCGGCCCCCCTTCCCCGCGGTCGAGGGGCTCTACGCCTGCCCCACTGTGGTGAACAACGTCGAATCCATCGCCTCGGTTCCCGCGATCCTCAACCGGGGCAAGGACTGGTTCCGTTCGATGGGCAGCGAGAAGTCCCCGGGCTTCACGCTGTACTCCCTGAGCGGCCACGTCGCGGGCCCCGGGCAGTACGAGGCCCCCCTCGGCATCACCCTGCGCCAGCTGCTCGCCATGAGCGGCGGCATGCGGCCCGGCCACCGGCTCAAGTTCTGGACGCCGGGCGGCTCTTCGACGCCGATCCTCACCGACGAACACCTGGACGTCCCGCTCGACTACGAGGGCGTCGGCGCCGCCGGGTCGATGCTCGGCACCAAGGCCCTGCAGTGCTTCGACGAGACCACCTGCGTCGTGCGGGCGGTCACCCGCTGGAGCGAGTTCTACGCCCACGAGTCCTGCGGCAAGTGCACGCCCTGCCGCGAAGGGACGTACTGGCTCGTCCAGTTGCTCCGGGACATCGAGGCCGGGCGGGGCCGGATGTCCGACCTCGACAAGATCGACGACATCGCCGACACCCTCAACGGCAAGTCCTTCTGCGCCCTCGGCGACGGCGCGGCGGCCCCCGTCTTCTCCTCGTTCCAGCACTTCCGGGCGGAGTACGAGGAGCACATCAGGGGCCGGGGCTGCCCCTTCGACCCGGCGAAGTCCACGGTGTGGGCCGACCAGTCGCACCCGGAGGTGCACGCATGACCGTCACGGCGAAGTCGACCGGCGCCCCGCCGGACGGGGACCTGGTCTCCGTCACCGTCGACGGCATCCCGGTGTCCGTGCCCAAGGGCACGCTCGTCATCCGGGCCGCCGAGCTCGTCGGCGTGGAGATCCCCCGCTTCTGCGACCACCCGCTGCTGGAGCCGGTCGGCGCCTGCCGGCAGTGCATCGTCGAGATCGAGGGCCAGCGCAAACCGGCCGCCTCCTGCACCATCGCCTGCACCGACGGCATGGTCGTCCGCACCCAGCTCACCTCGCCCGTCGCCGGGAAGGCGCAGAGCGGGGTGATGGAACTGCTGCTCATCAACCACCCGCTGGACTGCCCGGTCTGCGACAAGGGCGGCGAATGCCCCCTGCAGAACCAGGCGATGACCGCCGGCCGCGCCGACTCCCGCTTCGAGGGACGGAAGCGCACCTACGAGAAGCCGGTCCCGATCTCCCCGCAGGTGCTGCTGGACCGCGAGCGGTGCGTGCTGTGCGCCCGCTGCACCCGCTTCTCCAACGAGATCGCCGGCGACCCGCTGATCGAGCTGCTGGAGCGCGGGGCGCTGGAGCAGGTCGGCACCGGCGAGGGCGACCCCTTCGAGTCGTACTTCTCCGGGAACACCATCCAGATCTGCCCGGTGGGCGCGCTGACCTCGGCCGCGTACCGGTTCCGCGCCCGCCCCTTCGACCTGGTCTCCTCGCCGTCCGTGTGCGAGCACTGCGCGGGCGGCTGCGCGACGCGCACCGACCACCGGCGCGGCAAGGTGATGCGCCGGCTCGCCGCCGACGACCCCGAGGTCAACGAGGAGTGGCTGTGCGACAAGGGCCGCTTCGCGTTCCGCTACGCGCAGCGGCCCGAGCGGCTGGAGACCCCGCTGGTCCGCGACGACGAGGGCCGACTGCGGCCCGCGAGCTGGCCGGAGGCGCTCCACGCGGCGGCCGAGGGGCTGCGCGCGGCGCGCGGCCGGGCCGGGGTGCTCACCGGCGGCCGCCTCACCGTCGAGGACGCCTACGCCTACGCCAAGTTCGCACGGGTGGCGCTCGACACCCACGACGTCGACTTCCGGGCCCGGGCGCACAGCGGCGAGGAGGCCGACTTCCTGGCCGCCCGGGTGGCCGGGCGGGGACACGCTTTTGGCGAGCACGGTCTGGGCGCACCGGCGGTGACGTACTCCGCGCTGGAGCGGTCCCCCGCGGTGCTGCTGGTCGGCCTGGAGGCCGAGGAGGAGGCGCCCGGTGTCTTCCTGCGGCTGCGCAAGGCGTGGCGCAAGCGGGGGGCTGCGGGTCTTCTCCCTCGCGACGCACGCCACCCGTGGCCTGACGAAGACCGGCGGCACCCTGCTGCCCGCCGCGCCCGGCACCGAGCCGCAGTGGCTCACGGCCCTCGCGGAGGGCACGGCGGAGGGCGACGCGACCCAAGCCCTGCGCGCGGACGGCGCGTTGATCCTCGTCGGGGAGCGGGCGGCGCAGGTGCCCGGGGCGCTGACCGCCGCCGTGGCCGCCGCCACGGCGACCGGCGCGACGCTGGTGTGGATCCCGCGCCGGGCCGGCGAACGGGGCGCCGTCGAGGCGGGCGCCCTGCCGGGCCTGCTGCCCGGCGGCCGCCCGGCCACCGACCCGCGCGCCCGCGAGGAGACCGCCGCCGCCTGGGGCGTGGCCGAACTGCCGCGCAGCCCCGGCCGGGACACCGGGCAGATCCTGGGGGCCGTCGCCACCGGCGAGCTGGGCGCCCTGGTCGTCGGCGGGGTCGAGGTCGCGGACCTGCCCGACCCGGCGCGGGCCCGCGAGGCGCTGGACGCGGCCGGCTTCCTGGTCAGCCTGGAGCAGCGGCCGAGCGAGGTCACGGACCGGGCCGACGTGGTCCTCCCCGTCTCGGCGGTCGTCGAGAAGCCGGGCACCTTCCTCAACTGGGAGGGCCGGGCACGGCCGTTCGAGGCCGCGCTCAAGCCCGACCAGATGGTGGGCCGGCATGTGATGCCGGACGCCCGGGTGCTGCACATGCTGGCCGACGCCATGGGCGGCCGCCCGCTGGACCTGCCGGACGTCCGGGCGGTGCGGGCCGAGATGGACCGCCTGGGCCGCTGGGCCGGGCCCTACGCCGCCGACCCCGCCGAGCCGCCCCGCCGCGTCCCCGCGCCCGGCGCGGGCGAGGCCGTCCTCGCCGGCCACCGGCTGCTGCTCGACCAGGGACGGCTCCAGGACGGCGACGAGGCCCTGGCCGCCACCCGGCACGTGGCGGTCGCCCGGCTCTCCCCGGCGACGGCCGCCGAAACCGGCGTCCGCCGACGGGGAGTTGCTGGCGGTGCGCGGCCCCGCGGGGACCGTCCGGCTGCCGCTGCGGATCACCCCCATGCCGGACCGGGTGGTCTGGCTCCCGCTGAACTCCGCCGGCGGCGGCGTCGCCTCCGACACCGGGTCCCGGCCCGGGGAGTCGGTGCGCATCGCCCCGGCACGGACGACGTTCCGGAGGTGCTGTCGTGAACGCCGGCTCCCTGCACGGCCTGGCCGCGGGCGACCTGTCGATGTTCGGCCACGACCCGTGGTGGCTGGTGGTCGTCAAGGCCGTCTTCTGCTTCGTGTTCGTCCTGGTGACCGTGCTGCTGACGATCGTCTTCGAGCGCAAGATCCTCGGCTGGATGCAGCTGCGCATCGGGCCCAACCGGCACGGCCCGTGGGGCATGCTCCAGTCCCTGGCGGACGGCATCAAGCTGATGCTCAAGGAGGACCTCGTCGTCCGGCGCGCGGACAAGGCGGTCTACATCCTCGCGCCGATCGTCGCGGCGGTCCCCGCGTTCATGGCGATCGCGGTGATCCCCTTCGGACCGGCCGGCAACGAGGTCTCGATCTTCGGGCACCGGACCACCATGCAACTCACCGACCTGCCCATCGCCATCCTCTACATCCTGGCGACGGCCTCGGTCGGCATCTACGGGATCGTGCTCGGCGGCTGGTCCTCCGGCTCCACCTATCCGCTCCTCGGCGGCCTGCGCTCCTGCGCCCAGATGATCTCCTACGAGATCGCGATGGGCCTCTCCTTCGCGGCCGTCTTCCTCTACTCCGGCTCGATGTCCACCTCCGCGATCGTGGAGGCGCAGCACAACCGGTGGTACGTGCTGCTGCTGCCGGTCTCCTTCGTCGTCTACATCATCGCGATGGTGGGGGAGACCAACCGGGCCCCGTTCGACCTCCCCGAGTCCGAGGGCGACCTGGTCGGCGGCTTCAACACCGAGTACTCGTCCATCAAGTTCGCGATGTTCATGCTGGCCGAGTACGTCAACATGGTCACCGTCTCCTCGGTGGCCGTGACGCTGTTCCTGGGCGGCTGGCGGGCGCCGTACCCGATCTCGGCGTTCTGGGAAGGGGCCAACCACGGCTGGTGGCCGCTCCTTTGGTACGTGGCCAAGCTCGCGGCGCTGCTGTTCTTCTTCATCTGGATCCGCGCGACGCTGCCGAGGCTGCGCTACGACCAGTTCATGAAGCTGGGCTGGAAGGTCCTCATCCCGGTCTCGATGGTGTGGCTGATGCTCGTCGCGACGGTGCGGGCGCTGCGCAACGAGGACTACGACTTCCGCTCGATCGTCCTCTACGTCGCCGGAGCGGTCCTCGTGATCCTGCTGCTGTCGTTCGTCGCGGACGTCTTCCGCGGCCGGGCCCGCAAGGAGGAGGCCGAACCGGCCGGCACCGGCGGGGAGTTCGACCCGATGGCGGGCGGGTACCCGGTGCCGCCGCTGCCCGGCCAGACCCTGCCGCCCGTGCCGCGCCGCGCCTCCCGGCGCGACCGCGAACTCATTGTCAGTGGTGGGGTGGACACTGTGCGTGACGGAAAGGAGGGTGACGGTGCCAGCTGAGTCTTCGTCTGCCGGATCTGCCCGGGGGGACGCTTCCAAGCTCCCCCGCAAGAACCCCGTGGCCGGCTTCGGGGTGACCTTCAAGGACGTCTTCAAGAAACGCCTCACCGAGCAGTACCCGGAGTACAAGAAGCCCACGGCGCCGCGCTTCCACGGCCGCCACCAGCTCAACCGGCACCCGGACGGGCTGGAGAAGTGCATCGGCTGCGAGCTGTGCGCCTGGGCCTGCCCGGCGGACGCCATCTACGTCGAGGGCGCGGACAACACCGAGGAGGAGCGCTACTCCCCGGGCGAGCGCTACGGCCGCGTCTACCAGATCAACTACCTGCGCTGCATCCTCTGCGGCCTGTGCGTCGAGGCGTGCCCCACCCGGGCCCTGACGATGACCAACGAGTACGAACTGGCCGACCGCAGCCGGGAGTCGCTCATCTACACCAAGGAGGAGCTGCTCGCCGGCCTGGAGGACGGCAATGGTCGAATCGCCCCACGCGATCTTCCCCGGCATGACCGAACAGGACTACTACCGGGGGCCTGGTGACCGAGGCGGCCCCCGGCACCGAGCGCCAGGCGGCCCTCTCCAAGGGGGAGCGCCCGGCCGGCGAGGGGGGGAGGCATGAGCCTCGCGGCCGCCTCGACCACCTCGACGGGCGAGGCCGTGCAGTTCTGGATCCTCGCGGTCGTCGCCGTCGGCGGCGCGCTGGCCACCGTGCTGATGAGGCGCGCCGTGCACAGCGCCCTCTCGCTCGCCGGCACCATGATCGTGCTCGCGGTGTTCTACCTGGCCAACGGCGCGTACTTCCTGGGCGTCGTGCAGATCGTGGTCTACACCGGCGCGATCATGATGCTGTTCCTCTTCGTGGTGATGCTCGTCGGCGTCACCGCCGCCGACTCCCTCAAGGAGACCATCAGGGGCCAGCGCTGGCTCGCCGCCGTCTGCGGGCTGGGCTTCGGCATCCTGCTCGTCGCCGGCATCGCCAACGCCTCGCTGCGCCACTTCGACGGGCTCGGCCAGGCCAATGCCGGGGGCAACGTCGAGGGCCTCGCCGCCCTGGTCTTCACCCGGTACGTGTACGCCTTCGAGATCACCGGCGCCCTGCTGATCACCGCGGCCGTCGGCGCGATGGTGCTCACCCACCGGGAGCGCACCGTCAAGGCGGCCACCCAGCGGCAGCTGTCGGAGGAGCGGACGCGCAAGGGCGGTCTCCTCGCCCCGCTGCCCGCGGCCGGCACCTACGCCCGGCACAACGCCAACGACATTCCCGCGCTGCTGCCGGACGGCACGCCCGCCGAGCTCAGCGTCAGCGCGGTGCTGCGGGCCCGGGGCCAGATGCGGGACGTGTCCCAGGAGGCGCTCGCGGACCTCGCGGCGCTGGAGCAGCGGTCGGCGGCCTGGCTGGAGCGCGACCGCGACGAGGGGCCGAAGGGAGTCGCCCAGTGAATCCGGTCAACTACCTCTATCTGGCGGCCCTGTTGTTCACCATCGGTGGCGTCGGGGTGCTCATCCGGCGGAACGCGATCGTCGTCTTCATGTGCGTCGAACTCATGCTGAACGCCTGCAACCTGGCGTTCGTCACGTTCTCCCGGATGCACGGCAACCTCGACGGCCAGGTCTTCGCCTTCTTCACGATGGTGGTGGCCGCGGCCGAGGTCGTCGTCGGCCTCGCGATCATCGTGTCGGTCTACCGCGCCCGTCACTCGGCCTCGGTCGACGACGCCAGTCTGCTGAAGCTCTAAGGGGACGCTGACGTGGAGAACCTCATCGGACTGCTCGTCCTCGTGCCCCTGGTGGGAGCGGGCGCGCTGCTGTGCGGCGGACGGAGACTGGACCGGAGCGGGCCCTGGCTGGGCACGCTGGTCGCGGCGGTCTCCTTCGCGCTGGGCGCGGTGCTCTTCGCCGACATGCTGGGGAGGAGCGGGGACGAACGCACCCTCGACGTGACGGTGTTCTCGTGGGTGCCGGTCGGCGGCTTCCGCGCCGACGCGAACTTCCACCTCGACCAGCTGTCGATGACCTTCGTCCTGCTGATCACGGGCGTGGGCACGCTGATCCACCTCTACTCGGTCGCTACATGGCGCACGACGAGCGCCGCCGCCGCTTCTTCGGTTACCTCAACCTCTTCCTGGCGGCGATGCTGCTGCTGGTCGTCGCCGGCAACTACCTGCTGCTGTACGTCGGCTGGGAGGGCGTCGGCCTCGCCTCGTACCTGCTGATCGGCTTCTGGCAGCACAAGCCGAGCGCCGCCACGGCGGCGAAGAAGGCCTTCATCGTCAACCGCGTCGGTGACGTGGGCCTGTCGATCGCGGTCATGCTGATGTTCACCACGTTCGGCACGTTCGCCTTCGACCCCGTGCTCACGGAGGCGGGCCGCGCGGGCGAGGGGAAGCTGACGGCGATCGGGCTGATGCTGCTGCTCGCCGCCTGCGGCAAGTCCGCCCAGGTGCCGCTGCAGTCCTGGCTGGGGGATGCCATGGAGGGCCCGACCCCGGTCTCGGCCCTCATCCACGCGGCCACCATGGTGACCGCCGGCGTCCTACCTCGTCACCCGCTCCGGCGCGATCTTCGAGGGGGCACCGGACGCGCAGACCGCGGTGGTCACGTGTTTGGCGCGGTCACGCTCCTCTTCGGTGGCGATCGTCGGTTGTGCGAAGGACGACATCAAGAAGGCCCTCGCCGGTTCGACGATGTCGCAGATCGCTACATGATCCTCGCGGCCGGGCTCGGACCGGTCGGCTATGTCTTCGCGATCATGCACCTGGTGACGCACGGCTTCTTCAAGCCGGGCTCTCCTGGGCGCCGGATCGGTCATGCACGGCATGAACGACGAGGTGGACATGCGCCGTTACGGCGGTCTGCGGAAGTACATGCCCGTCACCTTCGTCACCTTCGGTCTCGGCTATCTCGCCATCATCGGCTTCCCGGGGCTGTTCGGGCTTCTTCTCCAAGGACAAGATCATCGAGGCGGCCGTTCGCCAAGGGCGGCACCGAGGGCTGGATCCTCGGCGGGGCGGCCCTGCTCGGCGCGGCCATCACCGCGTACTACATGACGCGGGTGATGATCATGACGTTCTTCGGCGAGAAGCGCTGGCAGCCGGACCCGGTGTCCGGTGAGCTGCCGCACCCGCACGAGTCGCCGTCCACGATGACGATCCCCATGATCGTGCTCGCGGTCGGATCGGTCTTCGCCGGCGGCCTGTTCAGCATCAACGACGCCTTCCTGAAGTGGCTGGAGCCGGTCACCGGGCACGAGGAGGGCAACTCGCCCGTCAGCGCGCTCACCGTCACCGCGGCGACCATGGTCGTCCTCGTCCTGGGCGTCGCGCTCGCCTGGGCGCAGTACGGCCGTCGGCCCGTGCCGGCCGCCGCGCCCCGGGGCTCCCTGCTCACCCGCGCCGCGCGGCGCGACCTGCTCCAGGACGACTTCAACCACGTCGTGCTGGTCCGCGGCGGCGAGCACCTCACCCGCAGCCTGGTCTACCTCGACCACAAGCTGGTGGACGGCGTCGTCAACGGCACCGCCGCCTCCGTCGGCGGCCTCTCCGGCCGGATGCGCAGGCTGCAGAACGGCTACGTCCGGTCGTACGCGGTCTCGATGTTCGGCGGCGCGGCGGTGCTGATCGCCGCGACCCTGCTGATGAGGGCGGTCTGAACCATGTCATTTCCTCTCCTCACCGTCACGGCGGCGGTCCCCGCCGTCGGCGCGGTCGCCACCGCCGCCGTCCCGGCCGTGCGGCGCGAGGCCGCGAAGTGGGTCGCGCTGGCCTTCTCGCTGGCGACGCTGGTGCTCGCGGGCGTGCAGTTGGTCCGCTTCGACCCTGATGCCAAGGGGCCCTTCCAGCTCACCGAATCCCACGCCTGGATCAGCGACTTCGGGGTCCGCTACGAGCTCGGGGTGGACGGCATCGGGGTGGTGCTCGTCGCCCTGACCGCCCTGCTCGTGCCCTTCGTCGTCCTGGCCGGCTGGCACGACGCCGATCCGCTGGAGCCGGCGGCGCCCAACCGCCGCTGGCGTCCGACCCAGGGCTTCTTCGCCCTGATCCTCATGGTCGAGGCGATGGTGGTCATCTCCTTCGAGGCCACCGACGTCTTCGTCTTCTACGTCTTCTTCGAAGCCATGCTCATCCCGATGTACTTCCTCATCGGCGGCTTCGGCGACCGGGCGGGGGAGCGCACCGAGGACGAGGCCGCGGCCCAACGCTCGTACGCGGCCGTCAAGTTCCTCCTCTACAACCTCGCGGGCGGGCTGGTCATGCTGGCGGCCGTCGTCGGCCTCTACGCGGTCACCGCGGACCAGCTCGGCAACGGCACGTTCTCGCTCACCGAGATCGTCCAGGCCCGGGCCTCGGGGCGGCTGCACTTCGCCACCGTCACCGAACGGGCCCTGTTCCTCGGCTTCTTCTTCGCCTTCGCGGTCAAGGCGCCGCTGTGGCCGGTGCACACCTGGCTGCCCAACGCCATGGGCGAGGCCACCGCGCCCGTCGCGGTGCTGATCACGGCGGTGGTCGACAAGGTCGGCACCTTCGCGATGCTGCGCTTCTGCCTCCAGCTCTTCCCGGGGGCCTCGAAGTGGGCGACCCCGGTGATCATCGTGCTGGCGCTGATCAGCATCCTCTACGGCGCGCTGCTCGCCGTCGGCCAGCGGGACATCAAGCGCCTGATCGCCTATGCCTCGATCTCCCACTTCGGCTTCATCATCCTGGGCATCTTCGCGATGACCACCCAGGGCCAGGGCGGCGCCACGCTCTACATGGTCAACCACGGGATCTCCACGGCCGCGCTGATGCTGGTCGCCGGCTTCCTGATCTCCCGCCGGGGCTCGCGGCTCATCGCCGACTACGGCGGGGTGCAGAAGGTCGCCCCGGTCCTCGCGGGCACCTTCCTGGTCGGCGGGCTGGCCACGCTGTCGCTGCCCGGGCTCGCCCCCTTCGTCTCCGAATTCCTGGTCCTGGTCGGCACGTTCAGCCGGTACCCGGCCGCGGGCGTGATCGCGACCGTCGGCATCGTGCTCGCCGCGCTGTACGTCCTCGTGCTCTACCAGCGCACGATGACCGGCCCGGTCAAGGAGTCCGTGCGGGCCATGCCCGACCTGCGCGTGCGCGAACTGGCCGTCGTCGCACCGCTGATCGCCCTGCTGCTCTTCCTCGGCGTCTATCCCAAGCCGGTGACGCGGATCCTCGATCCCGCGGTCGAGCACACCATGTCGCAGGTCCACCGGACCGACCCCGAACCCGATGTTCGCGTGAGCAATGCGGAGGGCGCGAAGTGAGGAACGCAGCCGTTGTCCACAGCCTGTGGACAGAATGGTCGACGGCATCGGCCACGGCCGACGCCCCCAAGAAGATCCCGGCGCCGCACATCGAGTACGCCCAGCTGTCCCCGACGCTGATCATTCTCGGTGCCGCGGTCCTGGGCGTGCTCGTCGAGGCGTTCCTGCCCCGCCGTTCGCGCCACCTCTCCCAGCTGGCCCTCTCCGTCGTCGGCCTGGCGGCCGCCTTCGCCGCGGTCGTCGCGCTCGCCGCCAAGGGGTACGGCACGGGCAAGGCGCACGCCGCGGCGATGGGCGCGGTCGCGGTGGACGGCCCCGCGCTCTTCCTCCAGGGCACGATCCTCCTCGTCGCCCTGGTCGCCGTCCTCGGCTTCGCCGAGCGCCGCCTCGACCCCGCCGCGCACGGCCGCCCGGTGGACTCCTTCGCCGCCCAGGCCGCCGCCGTGCCCGGCGGCGACGCCGAGCAGGAGGCCGTCAAGGCCGGCTGGACGACCAGCGAGGTCTTCCCGCTGCTGCTGTTCGCGGTCGCCGGCATGCTGGTCTTCCCGGCGGCGGACGACCTGTTGACGCTGTTCGTGGCGCTGGAGGTCTTCTCGCTCCCGCTGTACGTCCTGTGCGCGCTGGCCCGCCGCAAGCGGCTGCTCTCCCAGGAGGCGGCCGTCAAGTACTTCCTGCTGGGCGCCTTCTCCTCCGCCGTCCTGCTGTTCGGCGTGGCCCTGCTCTACGGCTACGCGGGCACGGTCGCCTACTCCGGCATCGCCGACGTCGTCAGCGGCGCGGTCCGCACCATGGACCCGGCCCTCGCCGCCACGACGGGGAACGACGCGCTGCTGCTCATCGGCGGGGCGATGGTGCTGATGGGCCTGCTCTTCAAGGTCGGCGCGGTGCCGTTCCACATGTGGACTCCGGACGTCTACCAGGGCGCGCCCACGCCCGTCACCGGTTTCATGGCCGCCGCCACCAAGGTGGCCGCGTTCGGGGCGCTGCTGCGGCTGCTGTACGTCGTGCTGCCGGGGCTCCGCTGGGACTGGCGGCCGGTGATGTGGGGGGTCGCGATCCTGACGATGCTCGTCGGCGCGATCGTGGCCGTGACCCAGACCGATGTGAAGCGGCTGCTGGCCTACTCGTCCATCGCACACGCGGGGTTCATCCTCGCCGGTGTCATCGCGGTGAGCCCGGACGGGGTCTCGTCCGTGCTCTTCTACCTCGCCGCGTACTCGTTCGTCACGCTCGGGGCGTTCGCGGTCGTGACGCTGGTGCGGGACGCGGGCGGGGAGGCGACGCACCTGTCCAAGTGGGCGGGGCTCGGGCGGCGTTCGCCGCTCGTCGCGGCGGTCTTCGCGGTCTTCCTGCTGGCCTTCGCGGGCATTCCGCTGACGAGCGGGTTCGCGGGGAAGTTCGCGGTGTTCAAGGCGGCGGCGGCCGGAGGGGCGGTGCCGCTGGTGATCGTGGGTGTGGTGTCGTCGGCGGTGGCGGCGTTCTTCTATGTGCGGGTGATTGTGCTGATGTTCTTCAGCGAGCCGAAGGGGGATGGGCCTTCGGTGGCGGTGCCGTCGCCGTTGACGTCCGTTGCGATTGGCGTCGGCGTCGCGGTGACGCTGGTTCTGGGCGTCGCGCCGCAGTACTTCCTTGACCTGGCAGGTCAGGCTGGGGTGTTCGTGCGCTGAGGCACACGAGAGGGTTTGCCCCTGGCCCGCCCTTTCACCGTTTCCTTGCGCTCCGCGCGGGTGTCCTCAAACGCCGGACGGGCTGATTTTCAGCCCGTCCGGCGTTTGAGGACTTCGCCCGAAGGGCGAATGGGGTCCGGGGTCTCCCCGGGAAACGGTGAAAGGGCGGGGCCGGGGCAAACCCCTACGCGTCCGCCCCCGCCGGACGCACCCGGCCCACGACCTCGCCCAGGCCCACCCGGGAGCCGTCACGCCCCGGCGCCCAGCCCGTGATGACGACCTCGTCACCGTCCGCCAGCCACGGCCCCTTCCCGCCCGTCAGCTCCAGCAGGCAGCCCAGCTGATCCGGCTCGGGACCGCTCACGGTCCCGGACGCGAAGAGGTCGCCCGTCCTCAACGTCGCCCCGTTGACCGTCATATGGGCCAGCTGCTGCGCCGCCGTCCAGTACATGGACGAGAACGGCGGGCGCGAGACGACCTCGCCGTTGATGCGGACCTCCAGCCGGAGGTCGAGGCCGCCCGGCTCGGACGACGACGCGTCGTCGAGGTACGGCAGCAGCGGGTACGTCCGCGACGGCGGGGCCGTGCGCGCCGCGTCGAAGGCCTCCAGGGGCGTGATCCAGGCGGAGACGGACGTCGCGAAGGACTTGCCCAGGAAGGGGCCGAGCGGGACGTACTCCCACGCCTGGATGTCGCGCGCGGACCAGTCGTTGACCAGGCAGACGCCGAACACGTGGTCGCGGAAGGCCTCCAGGGGGACCGGCCCCGGCGACGGCGTGCCGACGACGAAGCCGACCTCCGCCTCGATGTCCAGCCGGAGCGAGGGGCCGAAGGACGGCGTCGCCTCGGAGGGCGCCTTGCGCTGTCCGCGCGGGCGCACGACGTCCGTGCCGGAGACCACGACCGTGCCGGCGCGCCCGTGGTAACCGATGGGCAGGTGCTTCCAGTTGGGGGTCAGCGGCTCGCCGTCCGGGCGGAAGATCCGGCCCACGTTGGTGGCGTGGTGCTCGCTGGCGTAGAAGTCGACGTAGTCCGCCACCTCGAACGGCAGGTGGAGCGTCACCTCGCCCAGCGGACGCGCGTACCCGCCCGGCAGCACGCCCCCGTCGAGCCAGCCGCGGATCTCCGCGCGGACGGCCTCCCAGGCCGGGCGGCCCGCGGCCATCAGCGGGTTGAGGACCGGCTGGTCCAGCAGATCGGCGTAGGCGGAGCCGTGTTCGGCCGCGGCGGCGGCCACGTCGAGGACGAACGCGCCGTGGCGCACGCCGATCCGGGGGTGGTCGGGGGCGTCGGGGGTGGTGAAGACGCCGTACGGGAGCGCGTCCGGCCCGAAGGGGTCGCCCTCGGGGATCGCGTGGGGGCTGTGCTGGGGCATGGGTGTCGCGGCCTCGCCTTCTCCACTCGGAATGCACGGTCGGAGTGCACGTCGAACTGCACGGTCAATGCACGGGATGCACCGGAGCCACACATTACGTGTTGACGGCCGACGGGCAAGAGATGTTCGAGCGGCGTTCCCGTCGGGGGAAGCCCTGTTCCAACCGTGGGAAAAGGTAGGGCAATGTCCGGTAACTCCTTGCTGGAGGCGGCGATTCCGAAGTAGCGTCCTAAGTCGGGTCACACACAGTGGGGGGCCGCTGAGGCTGGGTGGCCGAGGGGGGAGCTGGTGGCGAGCAGGAGCGCGTCCGTAACGGCGGACCGGTCAGTGCCCGGGTTGATCGTGAAATTCGGCAACTATCCCCTGCACCACGGCGGCGTCGGCGCGATCCGCAGTCTCGGCAGACTCGGCGTGCCCATGTACGCCATCACCGAGGACCGCTGGACGCCGGCCGCCGCCTCCCGCTATCTGACCGCCGGGTTCGTCTGGCCGACGACCGGCACGGAGCGGGCCGAGGAGCTGGTGGCGGGGCTGCTGCGGATCGGCGACCGGATCGGCCGGCCGGCCGTACTGCTGCCGACGGACGAGGAGGCGGCCGTGCTCATCGCCGAGCACGCCGACGAGCTGGCGGGGAGGTTCCTCTTCCCGCCCGTGGAACGGGAGTTGCCGAGGAGACTCGCGAGCAAGCAGGGGCTCCACGAGCTCTGTGTGGAGCACGGGGTGCCGGCGCCGGCCACCCTGTTCCCCGCCTCGTACGAGGAGATCGAGAAGTACGCGGGAACGGCGGTCTTCCCGCTGGTGGCCAAGAACCGCGAGGCGTTCGAGCGCCGCCGCCGCCCCGCGGTGCCCGGCACCACCCGCATCGCCGACGCGGGGCAGTTGCTGGAGCTGGCGCGCGACTGGGGCCCGTGCCCGGGGGTGATCCTCCAGGAGTACCTGCCCCGGGAGGCGGCCGAGGACTGGATCGTCCACGCCTACTTCGACGCGGACAGCGCGCCGCAGGCCCTGTTCACCGGGGTGAAGGTGCGCTCCTGGCCGCCGCACGCGGGCATGACGGCCAACGCCTACATCGTCGACAATCCCGAACTGGCGGCCATGGCCGCCCAGTTCATCAAGCAGATCGGCTTCTCCGGGATCATCGACCTGGACTGGCGGTTCGACCGGCGCGACGGGCGGTACAAGCTGCTGGACTTCAACCCCCGGATGGGCGCCCAGTTCCGGATGTTCGAGAACGAGGCGGGCGTCGACGTCGTCCGGGCGCAGCACCTCGATCTCACCGGCCGCCGGGTGCCCGAGGGCGAACAGCTGGCCGGGCGCCGGTTCGTCGTGGAGAACATCGACCTGCCGGCCCTCGCCGCGTACCGGCGCAGCGGCTACACCACCCCGCACGCGCCCGCCCGGGCGAACGGCACGGAGCTGGCCTGGGCCGCCCGTGACGACATAAAACCCTTCTTCACCATGTGCGCCCGGCTCGTCCGGCCGGGCGTGCGGCACCTGTGGCAGTTGTGGCGCTCCCGGCGCCGCTCCGCCGCGGCGGCCGCCGGAGAGCAGGTCCGGCGGCCCTCCGCCGAGTAGTCCCGGCGGTCCCCGGGCGGGCCGCCGGCGGGGGCGTCCGCAGGCCCGTCCGGCCGTTGCGGGCCCCCGCACCACGTGACGCAGCAGACCGGCCCGGTGGGCCGGGCAACGCCCTGGGAGGGGACACGTGACACTTCCGGTAGCAGTGATCGGGGCCGGTCCTTACGGCCTGTCGACGGCGGCCCATCTGAAGGCGCGCGGCGTTCCGACGCGGGTCTTCGGCTCGCCGATGGTGAGCTGGCGCGAACAGATGCCCGCGGGGATGCTGCTCAAGTCCACCCCGGTCGCCTCGAACATCGACGCGCCCCAGCCGGGGCACACCCTGCTCGACTACTGCCTGGACACGGGCGAGCGGCGGTACGAGTCGGACTGGGACGTCATCCCGGTCGGGACGTTCGCGGGCTACGGGCTCTGGTTCCAGCAGCGGCTGGTCCCGCATCTGGAGCAGGTGCGGGTGAAGTCCGTCGAGCGGCGGCAGGGCGGGCCCGGTTTCGAGCTGAAGCTGGACTCCGGCGAGCAGTTCGCCGCCCGCGCGGTGGTCGTGGCCACCGGGCTGAGCGGGCTCGCCAGGGTCCCCGCCGAGCTGACCGCGGCGGTGCCGGACGGGCCGGTGGCCGGCGGGCCGTTCTCGCACAGCTCGCACCACCGCGACCTGTCCGGCTTCGCCGGGCGCGACGTGGTCGTCGTCGGCGCCGGGCAGTCCGCGCTGGAGACCGCCGTCCTGCTGGCCGAGGCGGGCGCCGCGGCGGTCCGGGTGGTCGCGCGGCGGCGGGGCGCGGTGCGGTTCGGGGCCGCGCCCGACGGGCAGTCGCCGCTCAGGCCGGACACGCCGTTCGGCCGGGCCTGGTCGCTGTACGCCTTCTCGTACCACGCGGACGGCTTCCGCCGGCTGCCCCCGCAGCTGCGGGAGTACTTGGTGCGCCGGGTGCTCGGGCCGCTCGGCGCGTGGTGGCTGCGCGAGCGCTTCGTGGGCCGGGTGGACGTCACCGAGGGCAAGCGGATCGTCCGGGCCCGGGTCGCCGAGGGCCGCCCGGTCCTCACCCTGGCCGGCACCGGCACGGGGACCGGCGGCGGCACTTCGGACGAGACCGAGCTCGGGGCCGACCACGTCATCGCGGCGACCGGCTACCGGGTGGACCTGGGCGCACTCGACTTCCTCGGCGACAGCGTCCGCACCCGGCTCGCCACCGGCGCCGGCGGCCCGCGGCTGGGGGCGGGGTACCGCTCCTCGGTGCCCGGGCTCTTCTTCACCGGGCTGCCGGCGGCGGCGAGCTTCGGGCCGGTGATGCGGTTCGTGTGCGGCACCGAGTACGCCTCGCCGCGGCTGGCGCGGGCCGTGGCGGCGCTCTGAGGGGCGCCGCGGCTGCTGGGCGTGCCCCGGGTCCTCCCCCGCCGGGGGAGGACCCGGGGCACACTCGGAGGTCCCGGGGAGGGTCGGTGACGGGTCGTCGTTCGGGCAGGCGGCCACGATGATCCAGAACCGACCGGATACGCTGACTTTTGGTGAAGACAGCGACACATCGACAATCCCCGTGATCGCAGGCAGACAGGAGTACCCCTCGTGACCGTCGTCGGGCCCTTCGGGCTGAGCGTGCGGGACCAGGCTCTTGAAGCCGACGTCCAGGCAGGGTTGGCCGCTGTCGAGGAAGGCCTTCTGGAGGCCACCAAGAGCGGTGTGCCCTTCATCACCGAGGCCGCGCAGCACCTCGTCCGGGCCGGGGGCAAGAGGTTCCGTCCGCTGCTGGTGACGCTCGCCGCCCAGTTCGGCGACCCGTACGCGCCGGGGGTGGCGCCCTCGGCCGTGGTCGTCGAGCTCACCCACCTGGCCACCCTGTACCACGACGACGTCATGGACGAGGCGGACATCCGCCGGGGCGCGCCCAGCGCCAACGCCCGTTGGGGCAACTCCGTGGCCGTCCTCACCGGCGACTTCCTCTTCTCCCGGGCCTCGCAGATCCTCGCCGACCTCGGTCCGGAGGCCGTCCGCATCCAGGCCGAGGCGTTCGAGCGCCTGGTCACCGGTCAGATCCTGGAGACGGCGGGCCCGCGCGACGGGCGCGACCCCATCGAGCACTACCTGGACGTCATCGCCGGCAAGACCGGCTCGCTGATCGCCGTCGCCGGCCGCTACGGCGCGATGATGTCCGGCGCGGACGAGCGCATCGTCGAGATCCTCACCCATTACGGTGAGCGGCTCGGCACCGCCTTCCAGCTCGCGGATGACGTCCTGGACATCGCCAGCGACTCCCACGAGTCCGGCAAGACCCCGGGCACCGACCTGCGCGAGGGCGTCCCCACCCTGCCGGTTCTGCACCTGCGCGCGAGTGCCGCGGCCACCGGCGCGCCGGAGGACGTCGAGCTGTGCGAGCTGCTCGAGGGCGACCTCGGTGACGACGCCCGGCTCGCCGAGGTGCTCCGCCGGCTGCGCGTCCACCCGGCCCTGGAGCAGGCCCGCCGGGACACCGTCCGCTACGCGCAGGAGGCCCGCGCGACGCTGGCGCCGCTGCCCGACTGCTCGGCCAAGGCCGCGCTGGAGGAGCTCTGCGACGCGGTCTGCCACCGGGCCGGCTGACGTCCACCGGGCCGGCTGACGCACCGTCGGCCCGTAGGTGGCGCCGCTCATCCCTCCGGCGGGCCGTCCCTCAAGGGGCGTCATACCGCAGAGGTACGGGAGTTGATCCCCCTGGCTGATGACCCGGGCGTCGCGCCTTGGTGGAATGGGAAGGGTCGTGCCGGAGACCGTGCTGGGGGCAATCCTCCCGACTCCGGTGCCCCCGCCGAGCGGTCGGGCCACAATGAGCCCAGGTGTGGGCGAGTGCACGACGTGAAGAGACCGCCGCAGACGACGGAGGTAGAGCACATGGCACGCATCCAGCCGACACCGGACGCCGCGGGCCCCGGGACGTCCGGAGTGAACGGCCCCTCGGGCCCGGGCCGCCGCAAGGCCGTCCGTTACGCGGTGCCGGTCGCGGTGGCGGGCGTCGCCGCCGCGACGATCGGCATCGGTTCGGCCCTGGCCAGTTCGGGAGACCCCGATCTGCCGAAGATCAGCGCGCAGGACCTGATAGCCAAGGTCGCCGCGTCGGACACGCAGCAGCTGTCCGGCTCGGTGCGGATCACCACGGACCTCGGGCTGCCGGCCATGCCGTCCGGCATGTCGTTCGGCGGGAGCGGGGCCAAGGGCGGGAAGGACGCCTCGCCGCAGGACCGGCTCACCGAGCTCGCCGCCGGCACGCACACCCTGCGCGTCGCCGCGGACGGCCCGGAGCGCCAGCGGGTGTCGATCGTCGAGCGCGCCGCCGAGTACAGCATGGTCCGCAACGGCGACCAGGTCTGGGCGTACGACAGCGGCAGCAACACCGCGTACCACGCGAAGGCGCCGAAGCAGCAGCAGAAGCACTCGGAGACCGGCCTGGCGAGCGCCTCCCCGCAGGAGCTCGCCAAGAAGGTCCTGGAGGCCGCGGGTTCCTCCACCGACGTCGCCGTGGACGGCACGGCGAAGGTGGCCGGCCGGGACGCCTACCAGCTCACCCTGAAGCCCAAGCAGGACGACACCACGGTCGGCGCCGTGCGCATCGCCGTGGACGCGAAGAACGGCGTGCCGCTGAAGTTCACCCTCGCCCCGAAGGGCGGCGGCAAGGCCGTGGTGGACGTGGCCTTCACCAAGGTCTCCTTCGACAAGCCGTCCGCCTCCACCTTCTCCTTCACCCCGCCGAAGGGCGCCAAGGTGACGGAGGGCGACGGGAAGAAGGACCAGGGCGGCAACCGGGGCATGGGCCGGCTGCCCGTCGCCCCGCCCGGTGCCGACTCCGGTGCCCACCGGGTGATCGGTACGGGCTGGTCCTCGATCGCCGAGCTCTCCGGCGGCGGCAAGGGCAAGCTCCCCAAGGCGGACGCCAAGAGCGGCAAGCAGTCCGCCGACGCCGCGTCCCTGCTGGACAGCTTCGGCAGCAAGGTCTCGGGCGACTTCGGCTCCGGCCGCATCGTCAGCACCCGTCTGGTCAACGTCCTGCTGACCGACGACGGCAAGGTCTACGCCGGCGCGGTCACCAAGGACGCGCTGCTGAAGGCCGCCAACTCGGCCGCCCGCTGAGCACGGAGGGGGAGGAACCGTGACGGAGCCGGCCGCGGTCATCGAGACCCGGGGGCTGACCAAGCGCTACCGCGGGGGCCAGCTCGCGGTGGCGGGCCTCGACCTCGTCGTGCCGCGCGGCAGCGTCTTCGGGTTCCTCGGCCCCAACGGATCGGGCAAGACCACCACGATCCGGATGCTCATGGGGCTGATCGAGCCGACCTCCGGGCTCGCCCGGGTGCTCGGCGAGCCGATGCCGGCCGCCGGGTCCCGGGTGCTGCCCCGGGTGGGGGCCCTCATCGAGGGCCCCGCGCTCTACGGCTTCCTCTCCGGCCGTGACAATCTGCTGCGCTACGACGCCGCCGACCCCACCGCCGACCCGCGCACCCGGGCCGCCCGGGTGGCCACCGCGCTCGACCGGGTGGGACTGGCGAGCGCCGCCGGCAAGAAGGCCCGCGCGTACTCCCTGGGCATGAAGCAGCGCCTCGGCCTCGCCGCGGCCCTGCTCCAGCCCCGCGAGCTGCTCGTCCTGGACGAGCCGACCAACGGGCTGGACCCGCAAGGCATGCGCGAGATCCGCACCCTGGTGCGCTCGCTGGCCTCCGAGGGGACCACGGTCTTCCTCTCCTCCCACCTCCTCGACGAGATCGAGCAGGTCTGCACCCACGCGGCGGTGATGTCCCGGGGCCGGCTGCTCACCCAGGGCACCGTCGGCGAGCTGGCCGCCTCCACCCGCGGCCGGCTGGCCGTCACCACCCCCGACACGGCGGACGCGGTCCGCGTCCTCAAGGAGCACGGTGTGAACGATCTGGCCGTCGCCGACGACCGCGTCACCGGCGAACCCGCCCCGGACCAGGCCGACCTCGCGGACCTCAACGCCGCGCTCGTCCGCGCGGGCGTCCGCGTCCGGGCCTTCGGAACGGAACGGGCCTCGCTGGAGGACGCGTTCGTGGCGCTCACCGGGGAGGGCTTCGATGTCGCAGGCTGAGGCGGTGCGCCGGCCGGCGTCGGCGATGTGGCAGTTGTCCCTCTTCCGCAGCGAGATCGCCCTCGTCTTCCGGCGCTGGCGCACGCTGGTGCTGCTCGGGGTGCTCGCGGCCGTTCCGGTCCTGGTCGGCATCGCGGTGAAGATCGAGACCGGTGGCGGGCGGGACGGGTCCTTCGGCGAACACGGCGGGGCCGGGCCGGCCTTCGTCAGCCAGGTCACCAACAACGGGCTCTTCCTCGTCTTCGCGTCGCTCGCCGCGACGCTGCCGTTCTTCCTCCCCATGGCGATCGGGGTGATCGCCGGTGACTCGATCGCCGGCGAGACGGCGTCCGGCACCCTGCGCTATCTGCTCGTCGCCCCGGCCGGGCGGACGCGGCTGCTCCTCGCGAAGTTCGCCACGACGATGGTGTTCTGCGTGGCGGCGACGCTGGTCGTCGCGGTCTCGGCGTTGCTGGTGGGGGCGTTGCTCTTCCCGCTGGGGGAGGTGACGCTGATCAGCGGGACGACCGTCTCGTTCGGGGAGGGGCTCGTACGGGCCCTCGCCATCGCGGGCGTCGTCGCGGCGTCGCTGGTGGGGATCGCGGCGGTGGGGCTGTTCGTCTCGACGCTCACGGGGAGCGGGATTGCGGCGATGGCGACGACGGTGGGTCTGCTGATCACCGTCCAGATCCTTGATCAGTTTCCGCAACTGCATGCGGTGCAGCCGTATTTGTTTCCGCACTACTGGTTGAGTTTTGCGGATCTGTTGCGGGATCCGGTGTATTGGGATCAGTTGTGGCGGAATCTGGCGTTGCAGGGGTTGTATGCGGGAGTGTTCGGGTCGGCGGCGTGGGCGAGGTTCACGTCGCGGGACGTGACGGCGTAGGGGGTTTTGCCCCTGGCCCGCCCTTTCACCGTTTCTTCCGGGGAGACCCCGGACCCCGTTCGCCCTTCGGGCGAAGTCCTCAAGCGCCGGACGGGCTGATTTTCAGCCCGTCCGGCGCTTGAGGACGATGCGGCGAAGCCGCATTGCGGGGCCGAGGGCGCAGCCCTACGCGCACCGCCGCGCTAGAACGTGAGCTTCCAGCCCGCCACCGTCCCGGAATCCTGCGGCGCCACATCCTGCACCCGCAGCTTCCACACCCCGTTCGCCGCCTCCGCCGACGCGTCGACCGTGTACGTCGTCACGACGTCCGCCGCCGAGTCGTTCCCGTCCGAGGACTTCAGGCGGTACGCCCGGCCACTCGGGGCGACCAGGTCGATCGTCAGGTCGCCGCGGTAGGTGTGCTTGATGTCCACGCCGACCTTCAGGGCGGACGGCGCGTTGCCCGTCAGCCCGCTCACGGTGATGGGCGACTCCACCGCCGCCCCGGCGTCCGGGATCGCCACGGCCGCCTTGCTCTCGAAGCTCGTCCCGCCCGGCGGCGTCGTCGACCCGCCGCCGCTCAGCTTCCACACCGCGCCCGCGATCGCCGTGCTGTTCGTGCCCAGCGCCTTGTCGTCGATGTTCGACGTCGTGTCGCAGGACCGGTGGTAGCAGGCGTCGAAGGCCCGGCCCGCCGTGCCGCCCCAGTTCCTGGCCTGCTCGGCGGTCTTGATGTAGTCGGCGCCGCTGAAGAGGCCGCCGACGCGTATGCCCGCCTGCTGGAAGGGCGCGTGGTCGGAGCGGCCGTCGCCCTCGGTGTCCACCTCGGTCGCGATGTTCCGCGCGGTGAACCAGTCCTCGAAGAGGGACTTGAGCGACGCGTCGTAGCCGTAGACGAAGTACCCCGGGTTCGGCGAGCCGATCATGTCGAAGTTGAGGTACGCGTCGATCTTCGAACGCTCGCCGGACGGCAGCTGGTTGACGTAGTACGAGGAGCCGCGCATGCCCAGCTCCTCCGCGCCCCACCAGCCGAACCGCAGATGCTTGTCCGGCTTGTAGCCGGACTTGGCGACGGAGAGGGCGACTTCGAGGACGCCTGCCGACCCGGAGCCGTTGTCGTTGATGCCGGGGCCCGCGGAGACCGAGTCGAGGTGCGAGCCGGCGAACACCACGTGGTTCGGGTCGCCGCCGGGCCAGTCGGCCACGAGGTTGTAGCCGGTGGCGCCACCGGTGGTGAACTGCTGGACGCTGGTCGTGTAACCGGCCGCGTCCAGCTTGGACTTCACGTAGTCGAGGGACGCCTTGTAGCCGCTGCGGCCGTGCGCACGGTTGCCGCCGTTGGCGTTGGCGATGGACTGCAACTGGTCGAGGTGGGCCTTGACGTTCGCCGCGGGTATCTCGGGGGCGTCGGCGGCCGGCCGGGTGGTGGGTACCCGGGCCGGTGCCGCCGGTGCCGCGATCGCGGGGGCCGATGCGAGGCCCAGGAGGACGGCCGTCAGGGCCGCTCCGGCGGCCGTTCGGCGTCTTCGGGGGACGGTGGGCAGGGTGGGTCCGTTGAGAACAAGCATGGGGGGCTCCCAACTCCTTTTGACGTGCCCATGATGTTCAGCGGACCCTTGAAGACACGTCAAGAGCGGGTTTCGGACACCGCACTCCGGTTTCCGGATATCGGGCGCCCGTCGGCCGTCCCCTTGTCCCGGGCGGAGACCCGCGCCGCGTCCAGCTCCGCGCGCCCCGCCCGTGCCGTCCGCAGCGCGTCCCACGTCAGCACCGCCAGCGCCAGCCACACCAGGGCGAAGCCGGCCCACCGCTCGGTGGGCATCGACTCGTGGAAGACGGCGAGCCCCAGTGCGAACTGGAAGATCGGGGCCAGGTATTGGAGCATCCCCAGGACGGACAGGGGCAGCTTCACGGCCGCCGCGCCGAAGGAGACCAGCGGCAGCGCGGTGATCGCGCCGGAGGCGACGAGCAGCGCGGTGTGGCCCGGACCCTCGCCCGTGAAGGTGCCTCCGCCGCCGAGGAAGAGGAGGTAGCCCAGCGCCGGCAGGAACTGCACGGCCGTCTCGGCGGCCATCGACTCCAGCCCGCCCAGGCCCACCTGCTTCTTGATCAGGCTGTACGTGCCGAAGGAGGCCGAGATGCCCAGGGCGATCCACGGCAGCTTCCCGTAGCCGACCGCGAGGACGACCACCGCCGCCGCGCCGATGCCGACCGCCACCCACTGGGTCCTGCGCAGCCGCTCGCGCAGGACGACGACGCCGAGGGCGATGACGACGAGCGGGTTGATGAAGTAGCCGAGCGAGGTCTCGACGACGTGGCCGCTGTTCACGGCCCAGATGTAGATGCCCCAGTTGGCGGAGATGGTGGCCGCGCCCAGCGCGATCATGCAGAGCCGCCTGGGCTGCCGCAGCAGCGGGGGTATCCAGGCCCAGCGCCGGGTCACGGCGAGCACGACGACGACGGTGACCAGGGACCACACCATCCGGTGGGCGAGGATCTCCATCGCGCCGGAGGGCTCCAGCAGCGGCCAGTACAGGGGGAAGAGGCCCCAGATGGCATAGGCGGCGGCACCGTACAGGAACCCCGCACGTGTCTCGTTCTGCTGTGTGTCCGGCTGTATGTCCGGCTTCACGGATCCCTCCCGGTGGTGCGACGGCGACCCGGCGAAGGTAACGCCGCTCCGGGGCGCGTGTCATGTCCGTATCGGATGACGGTCATGACGCGCCGGTATCCGGGGCGTCGGCCCCCTCCTGTCGTGCCACGCGCACCAGTTCCACGGCTTTGGTGACGTCGAACGGGAGGATCGTCACCGCCACGTTCGGCAGGTGTTCCAGCGCCCGGGCGATCAGGTCGCCGGTGTCGCGGTGGAGCAGCCGGCCGAGCGGGTTGGAGTGGGTGCGCCGGGGGATGAGCAGGGTCAGCGCCGTCGCCGGGTCGGCCGTCGTCCGGGCCGCGAGCTCGGTGACGGCGTGCCGCAGCCGCCGGTCCGGGCAGTCCACCCGCTCCAGCGGGACGTCCGCGCCGGGCGTCGCGTCCCAGCGGGCCGTCAGCCGCCGCGCCCGCTCCTCGTCGATGACGAAGTGCACGGCCCGCACCTCGTCCGGCCGCAGCTCGTGCGCGTAGCGCAGCGCCTTGACGGTCGCCAGGTCGAGCGCGTCGACGAGGACGTAGACGAGGTGGCGGCGCCAGTGCGGCTGGTCCGTGGCGAACGCGGGGATGTTCTCCAGGGCCTCGGCCTCCAGCCGGTACTGGCGGTTGATGCGGATCAGCGCCCACACGCCGAGCGGGAAGACCACCACGACCAGCCAGGCGCCCTCGGTGAACTTGGTGACCGCGAAGACCAGGACGACCAGGGCGGAGATCACGGCGGCGGCCGCGTTCACGGTGACCTTCCAGGAGCGGCCGGGCTCCCGCCGCCGCCAGTGGTGGGCGGTCATGCCGGCCCCGGCCATGGTGAAGCCGGTGAAGACCCCGATGGCGTAGAGGGCGACGAGCTTGTCGACA
Source organism: Streptomyces thioluteus (assembly GCF_039535865.1). Taxonomy (NCBI): domain Bacteria; kingdom Bacillati; phylum Actinomycetota; class Actinomycetes; order Kitasatosporales; family Streptomycetaceae; genus Streptomyces; species Streptomyces thioluteus. Next base: position 2,971 of record NZ_BAAAXZ010000067.1, on the reverse strand, counting down.
TTGCTGCCGGTCACGAAGAGCAGGGCCAGCGAGATGACGGTGAGGCAGATGATGCCGTTGGAGAAGGCGAGGCGGTGGCCGCGCCGGGTCAGCTGGCGGGGCAGGAAGCGGTCCTCGGCGACGAAGCTGGCGAGGAACGGGAAGCCGGTGAAGGGCGTGTTGGCGCCGGTGTAGAGGATGAGCGCGGTGGCGATCTGGACGTAGACCAGTCCGGTGGTGCCCAGCCAGCCGTCGCCGAAGACGAGATGGGCCTCCTGGGAGAGGACGGTCGGATTGCCGTCCAGGTACGGGATGGCGTGGGTGAAGTGGGCGAGCACGGACACGCCGAGCACCATCACGCCGAGGACGACGCTCATCACGGTCAGGGTGCGGCGGGCGTTGCGCCCCTGCGGGCTGCGGAAGGTGGAGACGCCGTTGGAGATCGCCTCCAGGCCGGTGAGGGAGGAGCCGCCGTTGGCGAAGGAGCGCAGCACCATGAAGAGCGAGGCGCCGTAGAGCCAGCCGTGCCCGGGGGAGCCCAGCGGATAGGCGCCCGGGGCGTGGACGTCGGCGTGCGGGAGGCCGCCGCTCAGACCGCGCACCAGTCCGATGACCAGCAGCAGCGCGATGGCGCCCATGAAGAGGTAGGCGGGGGCGGCGAAGGCCCGGCCCGCCTCCCGGATGCCGCGCAGGTTCCCGTACATCAGGACCACCACGACGGCGACGGTGATGGGCAGCTTGAGGTGGTCGATCCCGTGGTAGCCGTGGCCGATGAGATGCGCGAGGGAGATGAGGGCGTCGGTGCCGGCGGCGGACTGGACGGCGACGGTGACGATGTAGTCGATCAGCAGGGCCACGGAGGCGATCTGGGCGACGCGGGGGCCGAAGTTCTCCCGGGCCACGACGTAGGACCCGCCGGCCCGGGTGTAGACGGAGACGACGTCGCGGTAGGAGAGCGTCACCAGGAGCAGGACGAGGAGGATGGCGCAGGCGACCAGGGGCACCAGGTCGAAGGCGGCGACGCCGACGACGGGCACGAGGATGATCAGCATTTCCTCCGGGCCGTAGGCGGTGGAGGAAATGCAGTCGGAGGCCAGCACGCCGAGGGCCATCGGGTTGGACAGCTTCTCGTGGGCGAGGGCCTGGGTGACGAGGGGCGGGCCGAGGAGGCCGCGTTTGACGCGGTAGAGGAGGCGGTCGCGGACGAAGGGTTCGGCGGGGGCGGCCATGACCATATGAGAGCGGGTGCCCTTGTTGAGGCCCGGCAGACGCCTCCGGGTGGGCACCCGTTCGGTGGGTTCTGCCCCTGGCCCGCCCTTTCACCGTTTCCGCAGCAGCACGCTGCGCGCGCTGTCCTCAAGCGCCGGACGGGCTGAATATCAGCCCGTCCGGCGCTTGGCGAAAGGGCAGGGAGGAACTACCCCACCACCGCGCGGTCCGCACGATCAGGCTCGGCGCGGCCGGCAGCCGGACGTCCTCCTCGACGGAGATGTTCGCCCTGACCCCGTAGTTCTGCTGGAGGACGTGCAGATACTGACCGTCCACACTGTCCTGGAACGACGTGCTCATCCGCTTGCCGTCGCCGACCGCCAGCACCGTATACGGCGGAACCAGCGGCTTGTTGTCGACCAGTATGGCGTCCCCGGCCGCCCGGATCGCCGACAACGACGTCAAGCGCTGGCCGTTGATGGCGACCGCCTCCGCGCCCGCCTGCCACAGCCCGTTGACGATGCGTTGCATGTCACGGTCGCGCACCCGGCCCGTGTCCGAGAAACCACTGCTCTCCCGCGGACCGCCGCCACCGGACTTGGCCTGCTTGGCGTCGTCGACGACCACCTTGAGACCGGGGCCCCGCACCGGGGTCGCCCCCGCGAGCAGGGAGACCAACTCGGCCTTGTCCCCGCCGTGTTTCTCCAGGGCCTCACGCTGCTGACTGCCGACGGACTCCCGCAGGGCGTCGACGTTCTTCTGCAGCGTGTCCGCCGCCGAGGTCTCCGACTCGATGCGGTTGATGAGCTGTTCGCGCTCCTTGGCCAGCGTCGGTGCCGATATCCGCGCCTGCGCCGCGCCGAGCGTCACCACGACCGCGGCCAGCAACAGCGCCCCGGCGAGCCCCAGCTTGGCCCTCAGCTTGCCCGGCTGATGGCCACCGGCCACGCCTACGACAGCGAGGGCGGCCGGGCCCTGGCCGGTGCCATCACCTCGCTGATGACCGGTACTTCCTACCGGCGCTCGGCCGAGCTGGCCGCGGTCGTCGGCCCGTACGACGGCTACGCCCGCAACGCCGACGCCCACAAGCGCGTCATGAAGCAGCACGCCGACGCCAACGCGGCCGCCCCGCGCATGGACGACCTGGACAACCCGGTCTGGGCCGCGGCCACCGAGGCCTGGCAGGACGTCCTCCGGCTCGGCGAGAAGAACGGCTTCCGCAACGCCCAGGCGTCCGTGCTGGCCCCGACCGGCACCATCGGCCTGATGATGGACTGCGACACCACGGGCGTCGAGCCGGACCTGGCCCTGGTCAAGTTCAAGAAGCTCGTCGGCGGCGGCTCGATGCAGATCGTGAACAACACGGTCCCCAAGGCCCTCAAGCGCCTCGGCTACCAGCCCGAGCAGGTCGAGGCGATCGTCGCCCACATCTCCGAGCACGGCAACGTGATCGACGCCCCGGGCCTCAAGTCCGAGCACTACGAGGTCTTCGACTGCGCCATGGGCGAGCGCGCGATCTCGGCCATGGGCCACGTGCGCATGATGGCCGCGGCGCAGCCCTTCCTCTCCGGCGCGATCTCCAAGACCGTGAACCTGCCCGAGTCGGCCACCGTCGAGGAGGTCGAGGAGGTCTACTTCGAGGGCTGGAAGATGGGCCTGAAGGCCCTCGCGATCTACCGCGACAACTGCAAGGTCGGCCAGCCGCTCTCCGCCAAGAAGAAGGAGGAGGAGAAGAAGACCGAGGTCGTTCCCGCGGTGGCGGAGAAGGTCGTCGAGTACCGTC